>NZ_CEYNTP010000064.1:0-12385 GCF_982873095.1 Lentiprolixibacter sp.
CCGAACCCCTTATCGATAAGGGCGAATGGGTCTTGTTTGATCAGGAATAGTACAATGAACTATAAAATCCATTAAAGCAGCCTACGGGTTGCTTTTTTTTTTGAACCACTTCCCTAACTGCCATATGTAACTATAGCTTTTGCGGGGCCTAGGGAGGTGAACGGTCTATTGAATATCAGTGGATTCCGAAGCCTGCTGTAAAGGATTTCCACACACATAATACATCTAATGCGGGCAGCATTGTTGATTATCTGGCAAAACATAATTAGTTTTATAACAGCAATCAGGGATACGGGAACCTTACAGGAAGGGGTTCCTCTCTAAATTTTTAGGTCATGGAAAATTCCAAAGCACAAACGCTGGACAGGTACGAAGCCAAGGTGGCTTTGACCATTAATGTTGGGTATTGGGCCTCCGTCCTCACCCTTCTTTTCGGAGGGATCTCCCTAATCTGGCTAGACATTTCTGGCGTTGTTCCCTTTAGCTTCCTGTCATTCTCCCTGATCAACCTCCTTAACACCCTGGCCTTAAAAAAACACAAGAACCTGATCCTCGCTTTTAATCTGGCCGCCTTGTTGGGAATGGCTGCTGCTCTTGTGATTACCGTTTTTTCTGGGGGCATTAGCAGCCCCTTTATTTTTGTACTGGCTATCGTGGTGTTTGGCGGATATGCCACTGCGGGAAGACGGGGAAAATTGTATCTCTATCTATGTGTAGCCCTGGTACTCCTTATATTCCTCAACGACACCTTAGGTATTTTTCGAATTCAAAATGCTGTCCCCGAATCCTCTCGTGCGATATTTGCCTTGCTGAGTATATTGCTTTCTATTTACCTCATGGGGGGCGTTTTGGCTAAAAACCTGCTCAAGGCGCATATCGATCTCTATAAATCCAAACTGGAAACCGAACGCCAAATCAAGGAAAAGGCAACCCTGCTTCGGGAAGTGCACCACCGTGTGAAGAACAATTTGCAGACGGTTTCCAGCCTGTTGAGCCTTCAATCCAGGGGCATTGAAGATCCCAAAATGAAAAGCCTGCTGAAAAGCAGCCAGAACAGGGTGATTTCCATGGCCATGGTGCACGAAATGCTCTATATGCGCGAAGACCTTTCCCGTATCGAGTACAAAACCTACGTACGGGAATTAAGCGAATATTTAGTGCGATCTGTCAAAGGAGCAGAAAACAAAGTGAAGCTCAATATAGATATCCCGGACATCAAGCTGGGCATAGATACAGCCATACCCCTGGGCCTGCTGATCAATGAGGCATTGACCAATGCCCTGAAATATGGGATACAGGAGGACAGGGAAGGTGAGATCAATATCGCCCTGAAAAAAGAGGCAGACGAAGATTATGTCCTGAACATCGGTGATAATGGCATCGGGTTCCCCATGCAGGTAGACCATAAAAACACCCGGTCCCTGGGCTTGAAACTCATCCATAATCTAACCAGGCAATTGAAAGGGACCATCACCCGGGACCTAAGTAAAAAAGGCACCAATTACATTGTTAAATTTCGGGAAATAAGCCAGCAACACCATCTGAATCCCGTGGCCTAATACCCCCCTACCGCCCTATTTGCACCAGGAGTTCCTTAGGCGCCAGTTAGGGGATTTCTTTCTATATTTAGCTTTCTTATTCACGAAAACACTATCCCATGCTTAAGAATGTTCTATTGGCATTCCTGTTCTTTACGATTTCCCTGAATGCCCAGGATTACTTTTACAAAAAATTTCACCCGTTCAAATCGGATATTCCTTCCCCGGAAGCCTATCTTGGCTATCCTATCGGGGCACATCATACCCGGCACGACCGTATTGTCGGGTATCTGGAACTATTGTCGGAAGTTTCAGACCGGGCCACATTACAGGATTATGGCCGCACCCATGAGGGAAGAAGGCTGGTGATCCTTACCGTTTCCACTCCAGGCAACATCAAAAATATCTCTGGTCTTAAAGAACGCCACCTGGCCTATACCAAACCGAATGCCGGAATAAAAACAGATCCCGAACTTCCTGTTTTCATCAACCTTGCCTATAATGTGCACGGCAATGAGCCTTCCAGTTCAGAAGCCGCCCTGCTTACAGCCTATACACTGGTTGCCTCAGAAAACCCCGAGATCCTGAACTATCTGGAAAATGCAGTGATATTTATCGACCCAACAATAAACCCAGACGGCAGGGACAGGCACACCCACTGGGCAAATATGTACCAGGGCAATCCTCTGGTTGCCGATCCCCAGGATGCAGAACACAACGAATACTGGCCAGGGGGCCGCACCAATCATTACTGGTTTGACCTTAACCGGGATTGGTTACTGGCTATCAATCCGGAAAGCCGGGGGAAACTCCAGTGGTACCACGAATGGTACCCCAACGTAGTTACGGATTTTCACGAGATGGGCACCCAGAGCACCTACTTTTTTGAACCTATGAAAACCAATGGGTCACTGAATCCTATCATGCCACGGGAAAACTACGAGGACCTCAACAACCTTTTCGGGGAATATTTCTCTAAAGCCCTGGACAGTATCGGATCTTTGTATTTTACCAAAGAAGTGTTCGATGGGACCTATCCCGGATATGGCTCCTCCTATCCCGACCTCCAAGGGGGATTAGGCCTGCTTTTTGAACAGGCGAGTTCAAGAGGACATAAACAAAAAACAAACTTCGGGGAAATTACGTTTCCTTTTACCATAAGGAACCAATATACTTCCAGTATCACCACGGTTAAAGCCGCCGTAGAAAACAAGGAGTACCTCTACCAGTATCAGCAGGACTTTTTTACCTCTGGAATTGCCAACGCAGATAAGAGCAGGATCAAGGCGTATCAGTTCGGGGATTCCTATGATCAGAACCGGGTAAAAGCATTCATCGACAAGTTATTGCTCCATAAGATTGAGGTGTACAAGGCCGGAAACGGGGAATATGTAGTACCTACACGGCAACCGCAGTACCGCATGGTCCAGACCATGTTTGAGACCTATGATAAGTACCGGGACAGTGTTTATTACGATGCTTCTGCCTGGTCTGTAGCCAACTTCTATCATATGAATTACAGACCACTAAGCAGTTTTAGAAAGGGGGAACAGGTGAGTAGTACAGAAGACCTGGTAACCGTAATGCCTGTAACCAAATCCAGCTACGCCTATCTCATCGATTGGGATGATTACAACGTCTTTGCTGTTTTGAACCACTTGCAGCAGAAAGGGTTGGTCATTTCTTCAGCTTTCAAACCGTTTACCGCCCAGGTAAATGGGGCCTCCAGGCAATTCAATTACGGTACGCTGATGATCCCGGTTAGCCTGCAAAAGAAATCCCCGGATGAAGTATTCGAGCTGATAAAGACAGCTCAGGAGAAATACAAAGTGCCCGCCTACGGGGTAGAAACCGGATATAACCTGCAGGGAATCGACCTGGGGAGTGGCTATGTTAGGCCACTCGATAAGACTAAGGCTGCGATGCTCATTGGAACAGGGGTCAGGTCCTATGAAGCCGGGGAGGTGTGGCATCTATTGGATACACGGGTAGGCATGCCGATCACCAAGCTTCCGATGCGAAACTTTAACCGCATTAAACTAGATAAGTACAATACACTGGTAATGGTATCGGGCAATTACCGGCTGGATGAAAAACAACAAAACACTATCAAAGATTGGGTTAAAAAGGGCAACACCCTGATTACCATTGGTTCCGGATCAGAGTGGGTTGTAAAGAAGGAGTGGGTTAAAGAAAAGTTGATCACCTCAGAAACAGATTCTACCAAGGTGCCTGAACGTCTTCCCTATGTGGATGCGCGGGAAAACCTGGGCAAGGAAAGCGTTGGGGGAATAATTGTCCGGGCTCATCTTGATACTACCCACCCCCTGGGTTTTGGCTACAGGAATACTGAGATCCCGGTGTATAAAAATAATACCGTATGGCTGAAACCCAGCCAGAATGCCTATGCTACAGTAGCTAAATATACAGACAAGCCACATATCGACGGTTTTATAACCCAGCGCAATATGGAAGAATTCCTGAAACCCGCGGCCTCAGTTGTGGTAAGCCCGCTGGGGAGTGGCAGGGTCATCCTGTTTGCAGATAATCCCAATTTCCGGGGTTCCTGGTATGGCACCAACCGCTTGTTCCTCAATGCTCTGTTCCTGGGTCAAAAAATAACCGTACCAAAAAGAAACTAGTCCATGAAAAATATATTTAGCTTTTATATTGCCCTCCTAATTACCGGAGGTATTTCTGTTGTTGCCCAGCAGCAAACACCAGTATCCCAGGGCCCGTTTTCCCAATTGATCATCCGTGGGGTTACTTTAATTAACGGAAATGGAGCTCCGCCCCAGGGACCTGTAGACATTGTTGTGGAGAAGAACAGAATTACCCGTGTACAGGTAGTGGGGTACCCAGGCGTGGCTATTGATCCCAACAACCGGCCCAAACTTCGTGCTGGGGGTAGGGAACTCAATGCCGATGGCATGTACCTGATGCCTGGGTTTGTGGACATGCACGGCCATATAGGGGGCAAGGCCCAGGGAGCAGAACCTGACTATGTTTTTCGTTTATGGATGGCACACGGGATTACCACGGTACGCGAACCCAGTGGCAGAGGTATCGACTTTACCCTGGACCTGAAGAATAAAAGCGCCCGAAATGAAATTGTGGCTCCCAGGATATTTGCTTACACCGGATTTGGCCAGGGAAGCAAGGGGCCGATCAGCACTCCCGAACAGGCCAGGGAATGGGTACGTGATAATGCAAAAAAAGGTGCAGACGGCATCAAGTTTTTCGGCGCCCCGCCGGAAATCATGGCAGCAGCTTTGGATGAAAATAAAAAACTGGGGCTTCGTTCTGCCTGCCACCATGCACAGCTTAATGTAGCCCGCTGGAACGTACTCCATTCCGCACGCGCTGGGCTCACTTCTATGGAGCACTGGTATGGCCTGCCAGAAGCACTTTTTGAAGACCGTACAGTTCAGGATTATCCCCTGGATTACAACTACAACAACGAACAACATCGATTTGAAGAGGCAGGAAAACTGTGGAAACAAGCGGCTAAACCCTACTCTGAACACTGGAACAAGGTCATGGATGAACTGCTGGCGCTTGATTTTACACTGGACCCTACCTTCAACATCTATGAGGCCAGCCGTGACCTGCACCGCGCACGTCGGGCGGAGTGGCATGAGAAGTACACCTTACCCTCCCTCTGGGAATTCTATCAGCCCAGTAAAATCTCCCACGGATCCTACTGGCACTACTGGGGTACCGAACAGGAAGTGGCCTGGAAAGAAAACTACCAACTCTGGATGACCTTCGTGAATGAATACAAGAACCGGGGCGGACGGGTAACTACGGGATCAGACAGTGGATTCATCTTCCAGCTCTACGGATTTGCCTATATCCGGGAAATGGAACTTTTACGTGAATCAGGCTTCCATCCTCTCGAGATCATTAAGTCGGCTACGCTCAATGGGGCTGAAGCCCTTGGTATTGCCGATCAGATAGGTACGGTAACGGAGGGAAAACTCGCTGATTTTGTCATCGTGGAAGAAAATCCCCTTAAAAACCTCAAGGTGCTATATGGTACCGGAGCTATAAAATTAACAGAAGAAAATGAGGTAGTACGCGTTGGAGGGGTACGCTATACCATAAAGGACGGAATTATCTACGATGCCAAAGCCTTGCTGCAGGAAGTGGAGGCTATGGTTGATGCAGAAAAAAAGCGACTGGATTACCAGATCAGGCAACCCGGGAACAAGCAATAAATCGCTGAAATCCAGTGCCTTACTTTTTTATTGGCTTTTTGTGATAGGTCATGTCAGGGACATGTAGCGGGCGTACCTGCCCCATAGTTTTGGGAAATAAGAGTACATAGCTGAGAAACAGGGTAACTGGTAAAAGCAGGATAAAAAGTATCATGATGGTATAGGTATACGTTGTTGTCAAATTAAAAGGGTGTTATTCCTGAATTTCGGAATGCGAATCCTGACGGAGCAATAAACGGGTTTGCTGTTTTATTTTGGTCAGCAGGGATAACACCAGTAAGGCAACTATCCAAAACAAAGCCCACTTCAATATGTTCCATTTTGCACGCATTTGAACTAAAAATCAAATTAAACATAAGGTTGGTGGTCATGGTTTGTGTTGCTTCTGAATAGATAACGCCCATATCCTGATTAGATGTAAGGTTTTTCGTCAAGGAACCCAGAAATCAGTCGGAGCGAAGATCCACCGCTGAAGTGGTATAAACCCTCGATAAAAACAGGTGTAAAATAGCTGCTGAATCTCTGTATCTTCCTTAGTGGATATTGTGTAAAATTGAAGTTAAATCCTGCCATGCCCGGTCCAAACTCGTAATTAATCCCGTATTTTAGAATAAGGAGTCTCTTTTAAAAACTGCTACTTATGAAAGAACTGGACTGGTTAAAAACGCTGATCGTATTTATAGGGCTGATCATCGCTGGATATTTTATTGGAAACATGCATAAAACAGGCAAACAATATGACCGCTACGTTCAGGTTAAAGGCTTGTCTGAACGGGAGGTGAATGCAGATATGGCTGTATGGCCGATCAATATCACACTTACCGGTAATGACCTGGCTGTTCTGAAAAAGGAGATCGAAGCACAGAATGAAGCGGTGAATGGTTTCTTTACTGCCCGTGGATTTACCCCGGATGAAATCACCAGGGGAACTACCAATATCAGCGATGCCCGTGCCAATTTATACAATACGAACAACCAAAATCCCTACCGGTACCTGGCGGTTTCGGAATTTACGGTTCGGACAACAGACATTCCCAAACTCAAGAAGGCCCTGACCGAATCCCTCTCCCTGATGTCCAAAGGGATTATTCTAGGTTCCAAGAATACCTGGAGACCCATAGAATATATTTTCACTGGTTTAAATGAACTAAAACCTGAAATGATTGAGGAGGCTACCAAAAATGCCCGTGAAGTTGCCATTAAGTTTGCGGAAGACTCCCAGTCGCGCGTAGGCAAAATACGGATTGCCCGCCAGGGACTTTTCACTATTAACGACAGGGACCAGAATACTCCTGAAATCAAAATCGTACGCGTAGTGTCCACTATCGATTTTCAATTGGAGGACTGAGGGACTTGAACTCCTGACTTTTTCTGTTTACCGATTTTCCTTACGCAACACTTGTAACGGCGGGCTATGAAGTACCCCCGTACTGTTGAACAAACCAATGGCCAGCACGAGGAAGGTGATACCGGGTAACAACAGCAGGAAAGGTACATATGAAGGGGTAAAAGGCGTCTCAAATACGAATACGGCCAGTAATTCACTTCCGAGCAGGGAGAGCAAAATACCAAAACCACTGCCCAATACCCCCAGGTAGAGATATTCAAGGGCGGCAATCTTAAGGATCTGCTTTCCTTTGGCCCCAAGGGTCCTAAGCAAAACACTTTCCCGTATACGCTGGTATTTACTGGTCCTGACTGCCCCGATAAGCACGATAATCCCCGTAAGGATACTGAAAAATGCCATAAAATTGATTACCCATGAAATCTTGTCCAGGATAGATTCGATCAGAGTGACCACCTGTCTGAGGTCGATGATAGACAAGTTGGGAAAAGCCTTTACCAGGTCGCGCTGCAGTAAGGCAGAAGTGGCTTCATCTGGTGCATTTGTGGTGATGACATGGAATTTAGGCGCCCCCTCAAGTACCCCTGTCGGAAAAACTATGGAAAAATTGAGCTGCATCCTTCCCCAATCCACTTCGCGAATACTGGCTACCACGGTCTCCATCAATACCCCCTGAACATTGAAGGTTATGGCATCCCCTATACCCACCTCAGCATCCTGTGCCACGTTGTACGCCATAGAAATAGGGATGGGGCCTTGCTGATCATATTCGGCAATCCACTCCCCATCTAACAGGGTTTCGGAGGCAATAAGACTGTCCCTGTAAGTTACCCGGAACTCATGGTTGAGGATCCATTGGTTTATGGTAGAGGTACTGTCTGTTCGTATATCATTCACAGGGCGTCCACTAAGCTCATGCACCCGCATCGTAACAATGGGGATATTATCCAAAACGGGCAGGCCTTTGGGAAGTATCTGGCCTTCTACAGCCTCCTGTTGCTGGCTCTGTACATCCAGGATAATCAAGTTTGGGCTGTCAGTGGAGGAATTCAATTGGGCGCGTGCCAGGAGAATATCCTTAGTGAAGTATAGGGTACTGATCAGAAAGGTGCCGACACCAATCGCCAGGATCAGGACACGGGTCTGATTTTGTGGACGAAACAGACTAAGAAGGCTTTGCCTGGCAATAAAACCCCAGCGCGAAGGGAAAAATCGCTTTATCGCCTTCATAAAAAGGCCTGCAATCCCGGATAAAACAGCAAATGTGACCATAATGCCCAGTACAAATGCCAGGGCGTAGGTCCAGTTGTCCAGCAAAGAGAGGGAAAAGAAGAAGACAAAAAGCAATATCGCCACAAAAACGAGCATCACGATCCACCTTGGCGGTTTGGCGGTTTGCTCCTGTATGCGCAATACCTGTAGCGGGGAGACGAACCAGGTACTCAAGAGGGGCAGTAAGGCAAATAAGACCGACATGAAAATCCCCAGCAGTACCCCCTGGAATATGGGTGGCCAAACCCAGGAGATACTCACCTCAAATGGGAGGAAATCTTCAAGGATGAAGGGGAACAACTGTTGTAAGAGTACACCGCCCATAGCCCCGGCAACACCACCGATAAATCCCATAGCCGCAATTTGCAACAGAAAGATCTGGAAAGATTGTGCCCTTGTGGCCCCCATGCATTTAAGGATGGCTACTGATTTAAGTTTTTCCCGTATGTAAATATTCACAGAACTGGCGATTCCCACGCAACCCAGGAGCAGGGCTATAAACGCTACGAGGTTCAGGAACTTCGCAAAATTATCATACCTACGGCCCAATCGCCTGCTGGTGTCCAGATGGCTGTCCAGGTCGGCATTTTCAGCATCTAACAAGGGATCTACGCGCTGGTTTAAGAGCTCGAGGTCGGTTTCCTCATCTGCCTTGAAATAGTAGTTGTATTCCACACGGCTTCCCTGTTGAAGGAGCCCTGTTTCCTCAACAAATCGGTATGGGATCACGACAGGGGGGGCTACAGAACTGGAAATTGCCGTGCTGCCCGGCGCCGCTTTCAGGGCCCCGGCAATACTAAAAAGGGTCGTCCCGATCTTTACGCTATCCCCCACCTGCAGGTTATATTGAAGCATGGCTGTGGCATCGACAAGCGCGAATTTTCCATTGGCATAGGTCTGGGACGCCTCCACAGGTTCGGTTTCCAACTCGCCATAAATGGGAAAATTACCGGCAATACCCCTTACCCGTATCAGTTTGGTGGCTTCCGCTTTGGGAAAAGCGGCCATTGAGGCGAAGTTCACTTCTGTCCCCTGGGCGCCCCCCAGGGAATCGATGATAGCCCTTACCCTTTCATTGGGGTACTGATTGCTGTCTATAAGGAAGTCTGCCCCCATCAGGGCCTTTGACTGTAGCTGTATGTTTTGTTTGAGGTTGGCACTAAAGGATTGTATGGCCACAACGGCCATAATTCCAAGGACTATAGAAGCCATAAACAGGACCAGCCTCCTGCCGCTGGCCTTGCCATCACGCATAGCCATATGCAGTATCCAGGATGCACCTGTATGTTTCACCTCCCTGCCCTTGTTCATGAAACCGTACTGGGTTGATTACTGAGTATTCTTCCCCCTTTCAGCCTGAGGATATGCTGTGTTTTTTGTGCCAGTTCGAGATCATGTGTCACAATAATCAGGGTCGTGCCGGCTGCCTTATTGAGGTCAAAGAGGAGCTGAACCACCTTCTCCCCCGTTTCCTCATCCAGGTTGCCGGTAGGTTCGTCAGCAAAAAGAATACTCGGGCGGTTGCAGAAGGCCCTAGCGAGGGCAACGCGCTGCTGTTCCCCCCCTGAGAGCTGCGAAGGATAGTGATGTGTCCGGTCAGCCAGGCCCACCTTCTCCAAAAGGTCCAGGGCTGCGGTGGCAGCACCTTTTTCTCCCTGGAGCTCGAGGGGAACACTCACGTTCTCGAGCGCAGTTAAGGTGGGTATGAGTTGAAAATCCTGGAAAATGAAACCTACCTCCCTGTTGCGCAATTGAGCCCGTTCGTCCTCATTGAGCTGAGACAGGGAAACCCCGCAAAGTTCTATTTCTCCTGCATCTGCCTTGTCGAGTCCGGCACATAGGCCCAAAAGGGTAGTCTTACCGCTTCCCGAAGGGCCTACTATGGAAAAGGTGGCCCCTTTTTCTACATTAAAGCTGATATCGTCCAGTACAAGTAGTTCCTTGGTTCCGCTGGTATAACTCTTCCTGAGCTGGGTTACGTTTAATATCTTTGTCATGAGATGTACTTCCGGTGATTACCAAAGCCGGAAAAATAAGGATTTGGTTTTAATTATCCCGTGGCACAGACATGCAGAAAGTATTAAAGTTTAGTTATTTTTTAGGTTTTTTACTCCTTGCAGGATGTGGCGATATGGCCAGCAGTAAAGATACTCCTGAGCCCGTTACCGAGGAATCTGAAAAGGCAGCCACTACTACAGATAGTACTACTGGTGTAATCCTTTGTTTTGGGGATAGCCTTACAGCGGGACTGGGCCTTGATATGGAAGATGCCTTTCCGGCAGTTATCCAAAGGAGAATTGACTCCCTCGGGTATGACTATAAGGTAGTAAATGCCGGGCTGAGCGGTGAGACCACTGCAAGCGGAAAAAACAGGCTCAACTGGGTGCTTAACCAGAAAACCGATATCTTGATTTTGGAACTGGGGGCGAACGATGGCCTGCGTGGGATCAATCTTACGGAAACCCGTCAAAACCTTCAGGCCATTATAGATAGGGTCAGGGCAAAAAATCCTGAAACCATAGTGCTCCTTGCCGGTATGCAGATTCCCCCGAATATGGGTCCTGAGTACACAGCGGAGTTCAGAAAGATTTTTCCTGAGCTGGCAGAAATGAATAACGCCTACCTTATCCCTTTCCTGCTAAAGGATGTAGGAGGGATACCCGAGCTTAACCAGGATGACGGGATTCACCCCACCAGGGAAGGCCACTTGATCGTAGCGCAAAATGTCTGGGAAGTGCTTGCTCCCATTCTAGAAAAAAACAACTGATACGAGTATGATTAACACATGGATCGACAATCTTGCCTGGATGGATACCTTCGCGCCAACCGTCTGGATAGGCTTAACCGTAATCATGTTCTGGATCCTGTATAAGGTATATGGAAAGGAAGGGAAAAAACATCCGGTCTTCCGGTTCGGGGTATTTCTATTGATTCTGGTTTGGTTGTACCCTATCTACACATTCTTCTTCAATCAGCTGGAAGTTAGCCTGGCCGGTAATCTTATCACTTTATGGGCCACCTTTTCCTACCGGCATCGCCTTGCACCTTTTGGCAAGAAGTATGCCCGCTGGATGTATCCCCAGTTGGTCTGGATTTGTCTGGCAACGGTCTACGTTGGGTTATTACTGATAAATAAGTGGCAGATGAGCTGAGGGTATGGTGATGAATTAGGCCAGTTTAGCTTTGTTGCGCTTGGTAGTAAAAGACAACGCCTTCTTTACAGTGGAATTGGCCCTTCTGTACAAACGAGCTACTTTCTCTTCTTGCTTTACCGTAGTGTTTTCAGTAGCAGTAACGATAGTCATTTCAATGGTCTCCACCTTAACCTCGGCAGCTTTATCCTGAGCCTGGGCAGTTACTCCAATCATAAGGACAAAAATTAAAGTGATAAGGGTTTTCATGACTTGCGTTTTTTTCTATTAAAAAAACGCGGCAGACCCCCTCATAAGGGGTTGCATTTCGTCGAAGAGCCCTTATTTTTCGGTAATTGACAAAATGTCGGATAAAGTGCAAAAAATCCTCGATGAACGTTCCAATACCCTAAATCCGCTTATCGGATTAAGGTGTCGTTCAACGAGGAAAAATCCGTCCGATCCGTACAGAAAACCCCTTTTTTTTGTAACTTTTATAGGTAGAATAGACGGATATACAGCTTTATTGGCCCCTTTTGTCCAGTTTGTAAGGGCAAAACTGTCTAATCAAAAGCTTCAGCAGGTAGTAAAAGTTTCCAAAAAGATACATGAATCGCCCTTATGGCAAACCCAGGATTATGAAATACGTTTTATCGCTAATTTGTTTATTATTCTTTACCCCTATGACTGCTCAAAAAAGCGGCAATACTGCCCTGCCTTATGAAAAGATCCCGGATTACCCGGAAAACTATACCCCTGGGACCGTTGTTGCCCGCATGATAGACGGACTTGGATTCCGGTACTACTGGGCTACGGAAGGATTGCGGGACGAGGACCTCGGCTTCAGGCCAGTAGAAGGTAGCAGGACCATTGAAGAAA
>NZ_CEYNTP010000065.1:0-12379 GCF_982873095.1 Lentiprolixibacter sp.
CAGAGTCTTTTGATACCATCCCTTTGGAATCTGCTATCCGTTCTGCTATATATCGCATACCGTTGTGTTGCAGTTCCAGTCCACTGAGATTATACTGGAATGGCATTTTGAAGTTGCTGTTCTTTCTGATGGTGATTTCCCCATGCGGATAGTTAAAAACAATATTAAACCTTCTCAGGACTTCTCCCCCAACACTCCCGTTGCGGTCGCCCAGATTTGTTAAGGCGCCAAAAGACTCCATATCCGGAAAGGCGGCTTTGGCATCGGTGAGGGTGAAGCTTCCTATTTTTAGGCTTTTTACACGTGTCCGCCTGCCGAAAATATGTCCGTTTAAGCCTTTCCCTAGGTAGTCCTCATAATTTTTGTCAGGAATCCCCAGCCCTTTTTCTTCATCCTGGAACAGCCAGATCGCATCACTGCTTCCGGTGTCTACCAGCAGCATGACCGGAGTATTTGATTCCTCCTTGAGTTCCACTTCCCCGGTAACATAGGCTTTGTTGTTATGCACGGTTAAGGGGAGGGTTTCGTATTTCTTGCTTTTTTTAGGGGTGTATCGGTCGGGGTCAATAAACTTGATCACCTTTGAGGAATAATTTATATCCACAACAAAGTCCTTGAACAAGTCGTAGCCAATAATGCCGTGAACCGGTATCCCCAGGGTGGGAGAAAAATTTATATCCTTATCTATGACAACGTAAACCTGCTGGTTGTTGTTTTGCATTCCTTTGAGCTTAACGGTATTACCATAAGAGCTCAGTGCCTTGATCGGGGTCCCTTCCCCCAGTCCGTTTATCGTGATTTCAGATACGTTGTTGAGCTGCAGGGAATCCTGGTCGTAAAGGTTAAAGAGAATAGGCTTGCTTACCCCGGAATCCAGGATAAAGGTAAGTTCGGCTCCGTTAATCTCCAGGGGGAGAATCACCAGGTTGTTGATGAGCTGGAAGGAAACCCGTTCCATCTTTTCACCCTTGGGAAGTGTGTACGCCTGTGCTTCCCCTGAATACGGAAGCAGGGTAAACAGTAAGAATACTATGACTAAAACTAATCGCAAATCCCTAATAATTAACTCGTTGTCTCTTAAAGTTAAGAAAAATTGCCGTATCCTTATTTTTTTTAACATTCCCTTAGTCATAAGGGGGGTTCTTTATATCTTGTAGGGTCCGTTGCGAATTCTCATTTTTGCAGTACAATTCATCAGCTATGCCATCTATTTCCAAAAAGGGGCAGCGAATGCCCGAATCGCCCATACGAAAACTCGTCCCTTACGCCGAGGCCGCCAAGTTGCGCGGTGTTCATGTTTATCACCTGAATATTGGGCAGCCCGACATCAAAACACCGCAGGTAGCCCTGGACGCCGTAAAGAATAATACCATCGAGGTACTGGCATATAGCAGAACTGAGGGTTCCGAACAGTACAGGCGAAAAATTGCAGCCTATTACGGAAAACTCAATATTGACCTGGATGCGAGTGAAATAATTGTTACGACAGGAGGTTCTGAAGCCCTGTCCTTTGCCATGGGAACTATAGCGGACTTTGGGGATGAAATTATCATCCCGGAGCCATTTTATGCTAATTATAACGGTTTTGCCACCGCCATGGGGGTTACGGTCGTCCCTATTGTCTCAAAGATCGAAAACAATTTTGCCCTTCCCCCCATCGAATCCTTTGAAGCGCTCATCGGTCCGAAAACACGGGGCATTCTGATCTGCAATCCCGGAAATCCCACGGGGTATTTATATGAAAAGGAGGAGATTGAAAAACTTGCAGCCCTTGTAAAGAAACACGACATTTTCCTGATCGCGGATGAGGTCTACAGGGAGTTTACCTATGATGGCAGTACCCACCACTCCATATTGAACTATCCCGAGATCAGCAAACAGGCCCTGGTTGTGGATTCTGTTTCCAAAAGATACAGCATGTGTGGGGCACGGATCGGATGTCTGATTTCTCGAAACAGCGAAGTGATACAGACCGCAATGAAGTTTGCCCAGGCCCGCCTCTCCCCCCCCACCTATGCACAAATTGCCAGTGAAGCCGCCCTGGATACCCCACCATCTTATTTTAAAAAGGTCAGGGAAGAATACGTGGCGAGAAGGAACCTGCTGATTTCGGAATTGGAAAAAATTGATGGGGTCAAAGTGGCGCATCCACGAGGGGCTTTCTACTGTATTGCGGAACTGCCGGTTGAAGATGCGGACGAATTTGCACAGTGGTTACTGGAGGCCTTCGATCACCATGGCGAAACGGTGATGGTTGCTCCTGCCGCAGGTTTCTATGCCTCTCCCGGACTCGGCAAAAATCAGATCCGGATCGCCTATGTGCTGGAGAAAGACAGTCTCAAAAGGTCGGTTGAGATCCTGCGCCTTGGGTTAATTAAATATCAGCAGCGTTGAACATAAAGGAAAATATTTCCCTTAAACCCTACAACACCTTTGGCCTGGAGGCCAGAGCCAGGTTTTTTATAGAGATCAACAGCATCGAGGAATTAAAGGCGGCACTGAAACTGCAGGGATATCCGGATATCTTTGTCCTCAGTGGTGGCAGTAATATGTTGCTCACAAAAGACCTGGACCGTCTGGTGCTCCATATCAACCTCAAAGGCAAGGAAATTGTCCAGGAGAATAAGGATGAAGTAATCCTCAGGGTGATGGCCGGAGAAAACTGGCATGAACTTGTCCTTTGGGCCCTGGAACAGGATTTCGGAGGGATAGAAAACCTGGCCCTGATCCCCGGAAATACGGGGACAGCGCCCATACAAAACATTGGGGCCTACGGGGTGGAAATCAAGGATGTTTTAGTGCGTTGCGAAGCCATGGAGATGGCTAGCGGAGAAGTGCATACCTTTACCAATGCCGATTGCAAATTCGGATATCGCGATTCCTATTTCAAGCGGGAGGGAAAAGGCAAATTTATCATTACTGCCGTTGACCTCAGGCTGAGCAAGGGAATACACAAGACCCATACCCAATATGCCCCCCTCAGGGAGACCTTGCGAAAAGAAGGGATAGAGGATCCGGGCATTGCCGATGTCGCCAGGGCAGTGATCGCTATCCGCAGCCAGAAATTGCCCGATCCCAAAGAGTTGGGCAATAGTGGCAGCTTTTTCAAAAATCCGGTGATCGACGCATTGGCCTACCAAAAGCTGGTTGATAAATATCCCGACCTGCCGTCCTATGCAACCCATGACGGCCAATACAAGATCCCTGCAGCCTGGTTAATCGATCGCTGCGGGTTCAAGGGAAAGCGTTACGGGGATGCCGGCGTACACAGAAACCAGGCCCTTGTACTGGTGAATTACGGCAACGCCCGCGGGGAAGAGATCTTAGCTCTGGCAAGAAGAATCCAGGGGGAAGTGGCCCGAAAATTTGGCATACAACTTGTTCCAGAGGTAAATATCATTGCCTGATCGCCGGCAGCGGAACAGATTATTTATGAGCCGGTAGTAATAGTATAACCCCTGATACCATTACCAGGGGTTATACCAAACCAAACTAACCAAAAACTAAATGTACAATAACCAATTGTACACTTATCGAATTGCTATTCTGATCGCGCGTTTTGCAATCAATTTTATAAATTAGCGTTTACCCTATATACGGATAAAACACCTCCTTTGGATGCCATTTCTCTGCAGGTTTTCCGGTAAAAACTATGAGCACACTACTTGAAAGACATATTGTTGAACTCCTCAGGGAAAAGAATGACAAGGCCATTTCACTGCTATATGAGCACTATGGGGATACGCTCTATGGGGTAGCATATAAAGTGGTGAAGGATGAGGAGCTCGCACAGGACGTCCTGCAGGAAAGCTTTGTGAAGATATGGCAAAAGGGCGATTCCTACGATTCTACAAAGGCCAAACTCTTTACCTGGCTATTCCGGATTACCCGGAATACGGCTATTGACAAACTCAGGAGCCTCAGTACCAAATCCGATAAGGAAATCCAAATTGACGTTTCCGACGTATATAATCTAGGTGTTGAGAACATCAGGCCTGAGTTTATGGACATCAGGCAGAACCTGGATAAGATTGAAACCAAATACCAGGTAGTACTCGATGCCCTGTTCTTTCAGGGAATGACCCAACAGGAGGCCAGTGAGGAACTGGATATCCCCCTGGGTACGATCAAGTCAAGATTAAAGATCGGACTGCGGGAGCTCAGGAAGATTTATGGTAACGGGGTATTACTAATACCCTTGCTAATTGAATTATTATGAAAGATAAAATAAGGATATTTCTGGATACGGATCTGCTTGAGAAGTATCTTGTAGGGACCACCAGCCTCGAAGAGTCCCAGCAAGTGGAGCGCTATATCGCCATGTATCCGGAAGTGAGGAAGACCTATGAGGAACTTCAGGAAAACCTGGAGACCTTTGCAAAAATTCATGCCCTTAAAACCCCTGAAGGTCTTAAGACGAAAATTCTTGCCACTATCCGGGCGCAACAAGCGGGCAGGCGAAGATTCAGGAGATATGCCATCGCTGCTACCTTTGCCGCTCTGGTATCTGCCGGATCCTCATATTTCTTATGGAACCAGAACCAGACCCTGCAGCAGGAAAATACCATCGTTAACAATAAAATAAAGACACTGGAAGCTGATATGCGTTCCCAGTTGGAAGATGTGCGCAACCAGTTTATTGTGCTCAACAATCCATCTACAAGGAAGTATATGGTAAACGGGAACAAGAAAGCCCGGGAGCTTAAAGCAGTGGCTTACATTAACCCGGTGAAGAAATTATCCTATATCAATGTCAGGAACCTTCCCAACCTGCCCGAAGATAAGTGCTATCAAATGTGGGCAGAAGTTAATGGTGAGATGGTAAATCTCGGGGTGATCAAGGAATTCCAGGACAAAGACAAACTGATGGCACTGCCCTATGCAGAAAATGCCGTGGGTTATATCACCATAGAACCCAAAGGGGGTAATCACACCCCAACGGTGCAAAACATTGTAGCGAATATCAATTATTAGACTTCTTGTCTTAAGGTGATCTTAATGCCCCGTTTTCGGGGCATTTATTTTGTATCTTTGCCAAAATTTCAACTATGAAACTGCTCTTGTTAACCATAGGTCTTTTATCTCTTGCCATTGCCGGCATCGCCATTAAAATATGGTCGAAAAAAGACGGCAAATTTGCAGGTACCTGTGCCAGCCAAAGCCCTTTTCTGAATAAAGACGGAGAGGCATGTGGTTATTGCGGTAAACTCCCCAGCGAGCAGGATTGTAAAAAAGAGGTGCGCGCCTAGTATCCAGGATATTTTTCAGCTCATCTCCTGCAAAAGCTCATTGGGTTGGACAAAGCAGAAGACTCCTTACAAAGCATTATAAAAAAAGCCAAAGAAGGTAACCAGATTGCCTTTAGTACCCTCCTGGATACGTTCTGGAACGATGTCTATGGCTTCCTGCTGGTTCGCACTAAGAACGAAAATGATGCTGAGGATATCACCATCCGAACGTTTTCGCGGGCGTTTGACAAGATCGACACCTATGATGAGTCGTTTGAGTTTAAAACCTGGTTAATCACCATTTCAAAGAACTTGCACGTTGACCTGCTGCGAAAACGCAAACGAAATATCCTGGAACAATACGATTCAGGGAATTCAGAAGCCGTTAAACGGGTGTTGGATGTGGCTCCAAGTGCAGAGGACCGTTTAATCATTGAACAAAACCTCGCCACCTTGCTGGATCACATTAAACAGCTTAAACCCCACTATCAAAAAGTGATCAATCTGCGCTATTTCAATGAGATGTCCTATGCTGATATCGCCAAACAACTGGATGAGCCCATCAACAACATAAAAGTGAAATTACTGCGTGCCAAAAAACTGCTGGCCGACCGTATTAAGCACCAACACCATTAAACCATGATTGGGATCTGCCAATAAAGGTTAAGGTGTTGTTATCTCCATACAGACCACCGAATAGTTCGTATATTTGCCAAAAAATTTTCTATGAGCACAGAAACCCTGACTTCGGTACAGCCCCCCAAGGGTAAGCCCAAATGGCTTAGGGTGAAATTACCCACAGGGAAAAAATACACCCAGCTTCGCGGTTTGGTAGATAAATATAACCTCAACACCATATGTACTTCGGGAAGTTGTCCAAATATGGGTGAATGTTGGGGGGAAGGGACCGCCACCTTTATGATCCTCGGGAATATCTGTACCCGTTCCTGCGGTTTTTGCGGGGTTATGACCGGAAGGCCGGAGCAGGTAGACTGGTCCGAGCCAGAAAAAGTGGCGCGTTCTATAAAAATAATGGGCATTAAACACGCCGTTATCACTTCTGTGGACAGAGACGACCTCAAAGATATGGGTTCCATTATCTGGGCAGAGACGGTGAAAGCCATCCGCCGCATGAACCCAGAAACAACACTGGAAACTTTAATTCCTGATTTTCAAGGCATAACAACCCATTTGGATCGCATAGTAGCGGTGGCTCCAGAAGTCGTTTCCCATAATATGGAAACTGTGAAACGGCTTACAAGGGAAGTACGGATCCAGGCCAAATACGAGCGCAGCTTAGACGTGCTTCGTTATTTGAAGGAACAGGGCGTGAATCGCACCAAATCCGGTATTATGCTGGGATTGGGAGAATTAGAAGAGGAGGTCATCCAGACCATGAAGGACCTTAGAGAAGCCCGGGTGGATATTGTTACTATAGGCCAATACCTGCAACCCTCAAAACGACACCTGCCGGTTAAAGAATTCATTCCCCCTGCGCAATTTGACAAATACAGGGAAATTGGTTTGGAAATGGGATTCCGGCATGTTGAAAGCGGTGCCCTGGTGAGATCCTCCTATAAGGCCCACAAACACATTGAATAGCAATAAAAACGGGGGATTAACACTACTTATCCATTTCATTTATAACGTATTACGTCGAAAAATCTCAGGGGTTTGAGAAATAAGTGATACATTTGGAATAATCACCAAATTTTGAACTTAGAACATGCTTCTGTACGAATTATCCTATCGAATTGCAGGTATTGAACAATAGTTGCGCTTCCCAAACGTTTCAATAAATACGTAGAGCCTGAGCCCATTGAGATACCTGGCCATAGCCGGGCTGTCCAAAAGTAGAAGGCTTTGGAAAATACATGTGAGCAGTTCACCAAGACGACCTGTATTTGATTAAAAGAGGATTACATAAAAAATTAGGGGCAATTTTATTAGTGCTCTGCTTTGGCCTGATTGGGTATGCACAAGAAGTGGATACCACAAACCCGGGTATTACCGATTATTTCCTTGAGGCGACGACCAACTTCCATCAGGACCGTATGGATGAAGCACTGAACGCACTGGACTTGGCTGCGGAACTTGCCGAAAAACTGGAAGACGATAAATCCCTGATAGATACCTACCACAAATTCGCCCTGCTCTATCTGGATATGGATAAGGCAGACAACGGCATCTTTTATTGGGAAAGGGCAAAAGTATTGCTGAATACTATTGCTTACCCATCCGGAGAGGCCATGAACAACTTTGTCGAAGCCAAATTCCTCTATGACCAGGAAAATTTCTACCAGGCCATTTTTATCCTGGACAAGGCCAAGGAACTATCTAATGACCGCAACCTCATAAACAATATCGTTTTGCTGGAGGGCGAAATTTACAGCAGTATCGACAAATTTGATACGGCCTCCAAAAACTTCAGTTCCCTGGTAGTAAACAGTGATTTATATGAACAGGCTTACCTGCAGGTAAGGGCATATATGGGACTGGCCCAGCTGTATCAGAAAAGTGGGGACTATGAGGAAAGTGTCAAGAATGGAGAAAGTGCTCTTGCCATCGCCTCGGCTAATGGTTTTTCAAAATGGATATACAAAGCCAACGAGCTCCTGGAAAGTGACTACGAGAAGCTCGGCAGATACGATAGATCTCTGGAATACAGCAGAAATCTTCTCACTCTAAAAGATTCAGTGTTTAACCTGGCCAAGTCGGTAGAAGAGGCCAAGGCGTCTAACAGTGTACAGCTCGAGTACATGAGCGAGGAGATCAAAAGACAGGATGAACAAATTGAACAGCTTAGTGAATCTGCCAACAGGAATGAGCTCACGGCTATTCTTACTTCTGCTTTCCTGACGATAATTTCCCTTCTTGCCGTTTCTTTATACAGAAACAACCAGATCAAACTGAAAACCAACGACCTCCTGCAAACCAAAAACAGGGAATTGCAAAACGCCCGCGATTCTGCAGTGCAGGCCATGGAAGCTAAAACGAACTTCCTTTCCACTGTAAGCCATGAGCTTCGGACGCCTTTGTATGCAGTGACTGGCCTCACCCATTTGCTCCTGGAGGAGAACCCCAGGGAAAACCAGATGGAACATTTGAAAGCATTGAAATTCTCCGGGGATTATCTGCTGAACTTTATCAATGACATCCTTCAGATCAATAAGATTGATGCTGATAAACTGGAGCCCATAAGCGTTGAGATCAACCTCAAAAAAGTGCTTACCGATGTTATCAATTCCTTGCAGCAAAGTGCCAAGGAGAACAAGACGGAGATTATCCTTGAATACGATAGCAATATCCCGAATCACCTGATGAGCGACCCGCTTAAACTGTCTCAGATATTCATGAATCTGGTAGGAAACGCACTGAAATTTACGAAAGGTGGTGAGGTTTATGTGATTGCCAAACTGATCAAGAAAATTGAGGAGGATGTCACCTTGTATTTCGAGGTCAAGGATACGGGTATTGGCATTTCCAAAGAACAGCAAAAGACCATTTTCGATAGTTTTGAGCAGGGATCTATCCAGATCAACCGGGAGTATGGCGGAACAGGTCTTGGCCTGACCATCGTAAAAAGTCTGTTAGGCCTCTTCGAAAGCCAGATCCAATTGGAAAGTGAACATGGCAAGGGAAGTTCCTTCTTCTTCGAGCTCAACATGAAGTGTAAGGACGGGGTAGTGGATGACATTCCGTTTGAGGTTACTGACAAGGAGTACGAGTTTAATGGCTTACACCTCCTCCTGGTAGAAGACAACAAGATCAACCAGGTAATTACCAAAAAAATGCTGGCCAAAAAAGGCATTAGCTGCGATATTGCGGACAATGGGCACAAGGCGGTGGACCTGGCGCGGGAGAATACCTATGACGGCATCCTGATGGATATACATATGCCCGGAATAAGTGGGGTCGAAGCCACTATTGAAATCCGAAAATTCGATAATGAGACACCTATCATTGCACTAACTGCTATCTCCCTGGACGACAGTCTCGAAGGTTTCTACGCGGCGGGATGTAATGATGTGGTCACCAAACCTTTCAAACCCGAGGTGTTCTATCAGAAGATCGGGGAGAATATCCTTGAAGTAAAGGCCGACAAACCCGTTTCATAACTTTCCTAAAAGTGCAAGCAAGCGCTTGTCATCCCTGTCCATAAACTTGTGGGAAACCGGCAGGTAGTACAGGTTATGAAGTGATCCTTTTAATCTCATGTAGTCCTTCTCCGTGGTGATGACCAGAGGCAATTTATCTAATTCTGCTATTTCCTTTTCTGAAAATTGATGATGGTCCCTGTACCTCCGGTGCTTAAAATGTAGCTTTTTATCCCGGAGATAGGCAACCAGAGGTTCGGGGTTGGCAATTCCGGTCACCAGGGTAAAGGGTTTGTCTTCAAGTGTTTCCAGTTGGAGCGATCCGTTGTTGTTCCTTAATTCAGGGGCATAATCCAAATAAGAAAATAAAACCATCTGACCCCGCCTGGGTCGCAAGCGCGCAATAATATGGCTTTTTTCAGCATCGCCCAGGTTCGGCGGACATTTGGTCACTATAATGGCCGAAGCACGCCTTGCTTCCCCTTTGTGGTCCCGCAAGTCCCCAGTTGGCAGGTACCAGTCGTCCGGGTATAATCTTCCGTAGGCGGTTAAAAGCAGAGAGATATCGGGTTGCACTTTCCGGTGCTGAAAAGCATCATCCAACAGGATGATATCAGGAGCAATGTCTTTTTCAATACGTCGGATACCACGCGAGCGATTAGCATCTACGGCAACTGTTACCTGTGGAAATTTGAGAGCGATTTGTAAGGGTTCATCCCCAGAATCCAGGGGGTTGCATTCAGGAGTTACCTTCCTGAAACCTTTGGATTTCCGGCCATAGCCCCTGCTCAGTACTACTACTTTTTTTGAAGCAGACAATCGGGCAACCATCCATTCGATCATAGGGGTTTTCCCCGTTCCGCCCAGGCTCAGGTTCCCCACACAAACCACAGGTACGTCAAAGGTTTGGGAGGAAAACCAGCCATAATCATAGAAGCGGTTTCTCAGGTAGACCACCAGGGCGTATACAAGGGAAATGGGAAACGCTAATTTTCTTAGGAGATGCATCGGAGCGAAATTATAATATTTTATCTTTGGTAACCTCACGAAATCCGGAAATGATTGTACAGGAAGTAACTCGAATACTGGAGGCTTTAGCCCCCTTGAATCACGCAGAAGACTTTGATAATGTTGGCCTCCTTCTCGGGGACCCGGAAATGGAAGTAAGCGGCATTCTCGTAACCCTGGATACGCTCGAAACCGTAGTGGACGAGGCCATTGCAAAAAAGTGCAACCTTATCGTTAGCTTTCATCCCATCATATTCAACGGCCTTAAACGACTTAACGGCAAGAATTATGTGGAACGGGTGGCGATAAAGGCCATCCGGAACAACATAGCCGTTTATAGCATGCATACTGCGCTTGACAATAGTTTTGACGGGGTGAATGCAAAAATTTGCGAGGTCCTGGGACTAGAAAACAGGAAAATCCTCATCCCTAAAAAAGGGATGATCAAGAAGCTAACCACTTACGTGCCGCTGAAGGATGCTGAAGCCGTAAAAACCGCATTATTTGAAGCAGGTGCCGGACATATCGGCAATTACAGCCATTGCAGTTTTTCAGTTTCAGGTGTGGGTAGCTTCAAGGGGGAAGAAGGGTCCCATCCTACTCTTGGTGAAAAAGGAAAGGTGCATGAAGAAGAAGAAATACAACTTCAGATAACGTATTCAAGGGAGCTCGAAAAACAGGTGCTTAAAGCTTTATTCACCGCTCACCCCTACGAGGAAATCGCATATGAGGTGGTGTCACTGGATAACGCCTACCAGCGCATTGGTATGGGGATGATTGGGGAATTGCCATCAGCTGTGGATGAAAAAACCTTCCTGGAGCAGGTGAAAGAACAGATGAATTGTGGCGGGATAAGGCACTCTGCCTACCTGGGTAAAAAGGTCCAAAAAGTTGCTGTTTTAGGGGGTAGCGGGGCCTTCGCTATTGATGCAGCCCTGGCTTCCGGGGCAGATGTATTGGTAACGGCAGACATTAAGTACCATCAATTCTTTAAGGCAGAGGGCAAAATCCTAATCGCCGACATCGGACACTATGAAACCGAGCAGTTTACAAAAAACCTTTTGGCTGAATATCTTACAAAAAAAATTCCTAATTTTGCAATCCGTTTATCGGAGATGAACACCAATCCCATCAAGCATTTATAACATATGGCAAAAAAGTCAGAAATTACCGTCGAGGACAAGTTAAGGGCCCTTTACGATCTGCAACTTATCGATTCCAGAGTAGATGAAATCAGAAACGTACGGGGGGAGCTTCCGCTCGAGGTTGAAGATCTGGAAGATGAAGTTCAGGGACTTAAAACCCGATTAGACAAACTGAAAACAGATGTTGAGACGATCAACTACGAAATAAGTGCGAAGAAAAATCTGATCGAGGAAGCCAAGACGCTCATAAAAAAATACAGCGACCAGCAAAAGAACGTAAGGAACAGCCGGGAGTTCAATTCTCTGGCGAAAGAAGTGGAATACCAGGAACTTGAGATTCAGCTGGCCGAGAAGAACATCAAGGAGTTTAAAGTGCAGATCGATCAGAAAAAAGAGGTGATCGCTGAAACCAAAGAGCGCCTTTCCGAGCGGGAAACCCACCTGAAACACAAGAAAGGAGAACTGGATGCCATCCTCGCAGAGACCGAAAAGGAAGAAAAAGCCCTGATTGAGCACTCTGCAAAGTATCAGAAACAGATTGAGGAGCGGCTGGTAAAAGCCTATCAGCGCATCAGGCATAACGTAAAAAACGGCCTTGCTGTAGTACCCATAGAGAGAGGGGCATCAGGGGGATCCTTTTTCACCATTCCCCCACAGGTACAGGTGGAAATCGCCTCCCGAAAAAAGATCATCACGGATGAGCACAGCGGGAGGATCTTAGTAGACCCCATCCTGGCCGAAGAAGAACAAGAAAAAATGCAGAAGTTATTTGCTAAACTTTAGTTTGAAACATCTTTTTAGCAAATGGAACCACCTGGAAACAGGTGGTTTTTTTAATTTTAACATAAACGATCCCCATGCCTCAATGGTTTGCTGTATGTATCACTTTGACCCTGTTAAG
>NZ_CEYNTP010000066.1:0-12347 GCF_982873095.1 Lentiprolixibacter sp.
AAGTACAGGGAAGAGATCAATTACCTCCCCCAAATCGCCAATTTCCCTGGAAATATTAAAGTGCGAGAACTGATCAGCATGATCAATGATCTCAGACAAAAACCCGGCGATGAAAGTTACTTTGTTAGTTTATTTGAACTGAAACCTTTTCTTGACAAAAAGCTGAATACGCTCTCGGGGGGGACCAGACAAAAGGTAAATCTCGTGCTCGCCTTGATGTTTGACAGTCCTGTTTTGATCCTGGATGAACCCACCTCAGGGCTTGACCCGGCCTCACTTATTGCTTTAAAGGATCATATTCAAAAGGAAAAACAGGCCGGGAAAACCTTTCTGATTACCACGCATATCATGCAGTTTGTAGAAGAGATTGCCGATCAGGTAATTTACCTCCTGGAAGGTAAGATCTATTATTCAGGAACACTTTCAGGGCTTTATAAAAAAACAGGGCAGAAAAATCTGGAGCATGCCATTGCGGCTATAACATCTGAAGGAACACATGCGTAAAATCCTCAAATACAGTTTTTATGACCTGATGCGCAGCCTATGGAGTTATGTGTACTTTTTGTTCTACCTGCTACTCGGCTTTGTACTATTATTTCTGAACAATGACCTTTCAAAGGCGGTAATTACTTTGATGAACGTTATTGTAGTGCTTGTTCCCCTGATATCAACCATATTCGGAGTGATGTACTATTACAACTCCAAGGAATTTATTGAGCTCCTGCTTGCGCAGCCCCTTAAGCGGTCTTCTATATTCTTTGGGCTCTACTTGGGAGTTGCCGGATCGCTTACACTAAGCCTTGTTCTAGGATTAGGGTTGCCCTTTGTATTATATGGCCTGTTTAAAAGTGGTGATATCCTGAACTTTTCCCTGCTCATTACCACAGGGGCTTTCCTCACATTTATATTCAATGGATTGGCACTTAATATTGCGATCTCAAATGAAAACAGGATAAAGGGATTCGGATATGCAGTGTTGCTATGGTTGTTTTTGGCAGTAATCTATGACGGTCTGTTCCTGTTGACACTGATCGTCTTTGAGGAATACCCTTTGGATAGCTTTTCACTTGCTGCAACGGTCTTTAACCCTATTGACCTCTCCCGAATTTTAATCCTGCTTAAATTGGATATTTCTGCCCTTTTGGGATACACAGGAGCAATATTTAAGGCATTTTTTGGTACTTACATGGGCATTGTCTCTGCCTTTTTTATTCTCCTGATCTGGGTGTTGCTGCCATTGTGGGCGTTTATTCGACGTGCCAACAGAAAGGATTTCTAAGGCTGGAAAGATGTTACAAAATTCTCGTATTGCCCTCTTGAAGGATGGCGTTTGGTCACCAGTAAGATCTTGTCCGGGTACCTTGATAGCAGTTCCCCTACCTTGGATTGACGCTCCGGGTGGGAACAACTCTTCCCCCAGGCGATCAGGACAATGTCTGCTGCCGCAATTGCGGAGGCCAGATAGTGGTCGTTCAACTCACCAACCTGCTCCGGAGTCCCCTTAAAATTTTTAGTCTGTATATAGGCGAAGAGGTTGGCGATCCATATTTCGGTAACCTTGTTGAAATAGGGAATGGCCTTCTCAAAGATGAGTTTTTCCAGGAACTGCACCGATTTATCGGCCTGCCATTCATTGGCCACACTGGGGTTGAGCATTATGGCACAAACGCGTTTCCCTGATGCTACCCCCATTCTTTTGATCTTAAGCAGGTACCGATAGTTGCCGCAGTCCGAGAACACTGCCTTCACTTCGAGATCGGGTAAGTGACGGTAGACTTTGATTCCGGAAGTTCTGTTCATTGGGCCGGGGACGGTTTTGTACCCCACTCACCAAACCACCACTTGGGTTTTTTCTGCATTTTCACAAGGTTGAACCGCTTGATGGCGTGGGTCTTAATATGGGCCACCATCTCGTCTACAGAATCCGTAATGAACAGCAGGTTCATGTCTTCTTCACTGATGCTCTCATTCCTGGCCATCAACTGTATATGTTCGTATAGCTCCTTGTGGTAGTCCTTGCCCATGATAACCACCGGGAAATTGGCAATCATCTTGGTCTGGATGAGGGTCAGGGATTCAAAGAGTTCATCAAGTGTTCCTATACCTCCGGGCATCACTACAAAGGCATAGGAATATTTCATCAGCAAAAACTTTCGCACAAAGAAATAGGGAATATCAATCCATCGGTGCAGATATGCGTTGGGTTTCTGTTCAAAAGGGAGGATGATATTGCAACCCACGGAATACCCCCCGGCTTCATAGGCACCCTTGTTTGCAGCTTCCATAATTCCGGGCCCTCCACCCGTCATCACGGTAAATCCCAGACTGGCAAGGGCCTGGCCAACTTTCACAGCCTGTTGGTAATAGGGGTTGTCCGGTTCAAAACGGGCCGATCCAAACACCGTAACACAGGGCCCTATGAAGTGCATTCTTCGAAATGCCCGTATAAAGCTAAGTTGTACCCGAATAGTGAAAAAGAATTCCCGTATACGGGACCGTGGTCCTTCCAGAAATTGCGATTCTGCCGCTTGCAGCCGATGTGGTTTTTTACTCGTCATCCTTACCCGGTTGCGTTAAGGGCAATCTCTACCATGGTGCCAAAACTCCGTTCCCTTGCATCTGCACTCATTTTTTCCTGCGTCACCAGGTTATCGGCAATGGTAATTACCGCAAGGGCCCTTACCCCGTATTGTGCAGCAATGCTGTACAGGCCTGCCGTTTCCATCTCGGCACAAAGTACCCCGAATTGTGCCCATTTCTTGTAGCTGTCCGGGTCAAAGTCGTAAAACTCATCTGCAGAAAGGATATTTCCTGCCCTGAAGGCTATCCCATTCGATTTCGCATACGCAACGGCATTCAGGAACAACTCGCTGTTGGCAGTAGGGGCAAAACTGCCGGGAAAGCGATTTTTGTTGATAGCAGAAGTGGTTGAGGCCGACATGGCAATGACGATATCCCGCAAATGCAGGTCTTCCTGGAAGGAACCTGCCGTTCCCACCCGGATCAGGTTGTTGACCCCATACTCCCTGATAAGTTCCTGGTAGTAGATAAGAGCCGACGGAATCCCCATACCGCTGCCCTGCACAGAAATAGACCGTCCTTTATAGGTCCCTGTGTAACCCAGCATCCCCCTTATCCTGTTGTAACAGTGGATATCTTCAAGGTAGGTTTCCGCGATCCATTTCGCCCGTAAAGGGTCACCCGGTAACAACACCGTTTCCGAAATTTCCCCGGCTTTGGCTTCAATATGTAAACTCATTACTTGTCTTTTGTCTTCACAATGGCGATTCCGGAGGAAGTTCCAATGCGCTGAACGCCTTGCTCCAGATACAGCAGTGCGGTTTTTCTATCTCGTATGCCACCGGAAGCCTTTATTTTACATCGGTCTTTGGTGATCTCACGTATAAGGGAAACATCTTCCAGGGTGGCGCCGCCAGTACCAAATCCCGTAGACGTCTTTACAAAATCCCCACCCCCGTCAATTACCAGTTTACTCGCTGTCTGGATTTCCTCCTTGGTAAGATAACAAGTTTCGATGATAACTTTTAACTCCTGGCCTCGTTGCATCAGGGCTTTTATCTTGCTGATTTCTTCCCTTACAGCCCTGTGGTGGCCAGACTTTAGCCTGCCGACATTGATGACCATATCCAATTCGTCCGCCCCATGGGAGAGGCAGTAGTCAGCTTCGGCAACTTTGGCTGCTGTAGCCATCGCGCCAAGTGGAAATCCTACCACCGCAGCTTTTTTTACCGCAGCATCCCGAAGGACTTCGCCGGCCAGAGGCAGGTAGGTGCTATTGACGCATACGGCATAAAAGCCATAATAGGCAGCTTCTTCACAGAGCTTTTCTATATCTGCCGGAGTAGAGGTTGCCTTAAGCAAGGTGTGGTCGATATACTTTTCAAGGGGTAACATATGGTAGTATTATTCTCGTCCAAAGCGGTCAAAGGCCGCCCTGTCCAGTTGTTCCTGATGATCGGGGTGTGCAATCGAAATAAGGGCCTTGGCCCGTTCGTAGAGGTTCTTTCCAAAGAGGTTGACCACACCGTGTTCGGTAACCACGTAGTGGACATGTGCCCTTGTTGAGGTAACCCCGGCGCCTTGCCGGAGCGTGGGGGTAATTTTAGAGACCCCTTTTCCCGTAACCGAGGGAATGGCAAAAATGGGTTTGCCCCCTTCTGAAATCGTGGCGCCCCTGATAAAGTCCATCTGCCCCCCAACCCCTGAAAATAAACGTGTTCCAATGCTGTCTGCACATACCTGCCCGGTAAGGTCGATCTCTATGGCACTGTTTATGGCGGTAACCTTGGGGTTCCTGCTGATCAGGTTGGTATCGTTGGTATAGGCTGCCTCTTTAAAGTGAATCACAGGGTTATCATCTACAAATTCGTATAGTTTCTCTGATCCCGCAGCAAAAGCACTTACAATTTTACCTGTTTTGATCTCTTTTTCTTCCCCGGTAATCACACCCGCTTCAATCAGGGGTAACAGGCCATCTGAAAACATTTCGGTGTGTATGCCCAGTCGTTTGTGGGTGTAGAGGTTGGTCAGGACGGCATTTGGGATATTCCCAATCCCGAGTTGCAGGGTAGCCCCATCCTCAATAAGCCCGGCCACATGCCGACCGATTTCATGTTCCACAGGGGAGATCTCGGTCATGGCTGATACATGGATGGGGATATCCACCTCGATGGCATAGTCGATATTGTTAATATGGATGATCCCATCACCGTGGGTCCGTGGCACCTGAGGATTTATCTGGGCGATCACTTTTTTTGCCGTTTGTATGGCCGGGATAACGATATCCACAGACACCCCTAACGAGCAGTAACCGTGACGGTCCGGAGGGGAAACCTGCACCAGGGCAATATCCAACGGAAGGATATTTCTCCTGAACAGCAGGTGGATCTCACTGAGAAAGATCGGAATATAATCCCCCTGGTTGGTATTGACCGCATTACGTACATTGCCTCCCACAAAGCAACTGTTGATCTTAAAGGCTTTGTTGTAGGGTGGGGTTCCGTAATTCACCTGCCCTTCTGTGTGGATAGAGATGATCTCTACGTCCCTGAGCTCTTCGTATCGGTCACATATACCATTTATCAACGTATTTGGGGTCATGGCCGCCCCCTGAAGAAACAATCGGTCCCCGGATTTTACCACAGCGGCGGCTTCTTCTAAGGACACTATTTTCATACTGTTTTGTTTTTGGGTCGGTCTAAGTAAATGAAGGTTTATGGCGTATGGCATTCCATCTCTGTGGTTGCCATGTTCACGTTCGATTTTGGTGAAATGTAGGGGATTCCAAGGCCCATTCCCCTCAGGATGAAAAGTACGCCCACGATCACAATAAAAACAGGTATAATTTTCCTTACCCGGGTGCGGAGCGATCCTTTTAACAGGCTGCCAAAATAAACGGCAACAGTCATCAATGGGATGGTTCCTGCACCGAATACCATCATGTATATAGCTCCATTCAAAGCATCGCCCGAGGCTATAGCACCAAGCAGGGCCATGTAGACGAGGCCGCAAGGGAGGAAGCCGTTTAAGAACCCGATGGTGAGGAAGGTGTCCGCCGTCTTTTTTTTCAGGGAATCCCCCAGCCAACTTTTGATCCTGCCTACGAATGCGTAAACGGGCCGGGCCAGGCCAAGTTTTCCCAGATAGCGGTAGGGTAGCAACACCAGGATGATCATTACCACACCAACTGCGATAGACAATTTTTGTTGTATCCCGAACAGGTATAATCCCTTGCCGATTAATCCAAAGAGCACACCTATGACCCCATAGGCCAATAGGCGCCCAATATGATACATGCTTACCTGTACCCCCTTTTTAACCGGCCGCTTGTGATCCACAGGGAGCATAAATGCTATAGGGCCACACATCCCCACGCAGTGAAGGCTTCCCATAAGACCCAGAACCAGTGCTGAAAGTAACATAAGGGGCGTTAATAGTGAATGCTTTTTTTGATGAGGTAGTCGCGACCATCAGCGGTCCAGCGTATTTTAATGTCCCAGCGACCATCCAACAGCTGTTTGTCAGGTATGAGCAAATGTGTATTGGATAAACTTACAGGTAAGTCAAAATCCAGGTGCTTGTTGGATGGCCTGTATAGGGACACATTACCTTCAATGCCATCAAATTTGAACGTATCGGGGAAGACGATTTCTAAGCCTTCTTCCGTTTTTTTTGTGGTTGTCTCTTTCGCATAAGGGAGTGCATTTTGTTCTGCATCAATTTCTTTTTGATAGACCAGTTCTTCCTGATAATACTCCCGGGTCACCAGATCATGGTTAGCCTGGTTACGGGTACTGGCAAGGTAGACGAAATAGAGTATAAAAAGTATAAATGCTACAAAAGCCAGCACAATTCCTGTTCCCCATGAGATTCTCATATGCAGTTTTTTTAGTTATAACTCCTTGGGGCCAGGAATCGGGCGGTTGTGGTTTCGATCAACTCACCGTTACTGTAGACCCCTATTTTTAATTTGTCTTTGTCACCGCTAAGGGCTGCTGCATTGATCTTAATGAACAGCGTACCTTCTGCCAGTTCCTGTGCAGGCACTTCAAATTGATCCTGACTCACCATTTCAATCTGTCCCTTATGAGACAGGAGTTTAAAGTTCACTCCAGGTATATCCGAACTGGTTTTGTTCACCAGTTTGTAGGTGTATACATTTCTTATCATATTCCCCTCCATCCTTTCATACAGCTGCCCGGGTAATCGGAGAATATTGGCTTCAAGCTCATTGCGTAAGAAAAGCATCCCTATAAGCACCCCGATCAGAATGGTCAGTACCGCGGAATAACCTTTTAAACGCGGAGTGAAGGTGAACCTGGATTTGTTTACAATGTTGTCTTCACTGGCGTAGCGGATCAACCCTTTGGGCTTATTGATCTTCTCCATTATGGTGTCGCATTCATCGATACAGGCTGTGCAATTCACGCACTCCAGTTGCGTGCCATTTCGGATATCGATACCGGTGGGACAAACGTTTACACACTGAAAACAGTCAATGCAATCCCCATGCCCCAGGGCTTCCCGATCCTCGTTCTTCCTGAACTTCTTTCTTCCGTTTGCGCCCTCACCCCTCTTGTGGTCGTAGGCCACGACTATGGATTTATTGTCCAGCAATACGCCCTGCATACGACCGTAAGGGCAGGCGATAATACAGACCTGCTCCCGGAACCAGGCGAAGACAAAGTAGAATACCAGCGTAAAGATCAACAGCGGTACCAAGGTGCTGAGGTGTGCTGCCGGACCTTCTGTGATATATTGAAGCAGTTTGTCGCTACCAATTAAATAGGCCAGGAAGATATTGGCAATGAGAAAGGAGATCAGGAAAAACACGATCCATTTCGTAACCCGTTTCCTGATTTTCTCCCCGTTCCAGGGCTGGCGTTTAAGTTTCATCTGAGCCCCCCGGTCCCCGTCGATCCAGTATTCTATCCTGCGGAAGACCATTTCCATAAAAATGGTCTGGGGACAGACCCAGCCGCAAAAAATCCGGCCATAAGCAACGGTAAAGAGCGCGATAAAGATCACCCCGATGATCATGGAGATCACAAACAAGTGAAAATCCTGCGGCCAGAAGGGAAAGCCAAAAATATTAAAACGCCGCTCCAGCACATTGAACATAAGGAATTGGTTCCCGTTGATTTTTATAAACGGGGAAGCAAACAAGAACAGCAACAGAAAATAACTAACCCATTTCCGATAGGAGTAATAGCGCCCACTCGGCTTTTTAGGAAAAACCCAGGCGCGCTTTCCTTCCTCGTTGATCGTTCCTATCGAATCCCGGAAATTCTCTGCCATAGCTAGCGTAATTGATTAGTAATCAGTGGGACGTTTCAGTGATTCATGGCCACTGTGGTCGTATCCGTTTCCTGCACGGGTACCTCCTCTTCCGCAGGGGCATTTTCGTCTACCCAGATATCGCCTTCCGGTGCCTTTGGATTGGCAGGGGTGGTCCCCTGAAAGCCTAGTACATAACTGGATACCTGTGCGATCTCGGAGGGTTTCAAGGACTGTTTCCAGGGAACCATCCCTTTACCAGCTCGTCCACCTTCAGAAACCGTACTGAAAACGTTTTTAATACCACCTCCAAGAATCCAGTATTCATCAGTGAGGTTTGGCCCGATACCTCCTCCGCCATCGGCCATATGGCAAACGGCGCAATTGGTTTCAAAGATGGCCTTTCCCGCGTTCAGGTCAGAGGCATCGGTCAACAATTCCACTGTGGTGGCATCCACAAGATCTTTGGCCGTTTTTTTGTATTCCTCTATGGCCAGCTGGGCGGCAGCTACCTCCTGTTCGTATTCCAGTTCCTGATCGTAATCCCCGTAAATATGGAAGCGCACCAGGTAAACCACGCCAAAGATGATGGTTGCGTAAAACAAGTACAACCACCAGGGGGGGAGCTTGTTGTCCAGTTCCTTGATCCCATCGTAATTGTGGTCGAGGATAATCTCGCCTTCGGCTTCTACAGGTTTAGATCCCAGTAATTTCTGGTACATGCGTCTTCCCCATTTCCATTCCCAGCCCTTTGATTTGGCTGTCAGATACCGCTCCTGGGCTTCCTTTGAAAGCGTTTGGAAGAGGATATTTTCAATGGACTTAAGGATGAGCTCGATCGCTATAAGGATCAGCAGCACCATCAGCAGGAAGAATTGTGTGATGGGATATTCCAGGAAGGCAGGTTTTTCACCGGAATCGATGAAATATTCCATCAGGCCGAATATGAGGAAAAATACAACGGGGATTCTAATCCACCATGGTGATAAATTTTTCATGGGTTATTTGGTTTAGGTTGATTATCGTCTAAAGGCATTTCACTTAATTCTTTGATGCGTTCCCTGGGAGTGGTGAGTACCCACCAGAAAAGCAGGGCAAAGAAGACAAAAAAGATCAGCAGGGATATCATCGGATAGGTGGCGATACCCTCTATACTTTCCATATGATTCTTTACAAACTTGAGCATGACCTATCGATTTTCTGTTACTAATTGATCTGTTTCTTTTACTTTGATGTCAGTGCCCAGTCTTTGCAGATAGGCAATGAGCGCAACAATTTCCCTGTCTCGCATTTCCACGAAATCCTCTCCGTTCTCCTGGGCATACTTTTTCTCCTCTTCATAACTGCGGGCGAATTCAGGATCTTGATACAGGTTCTTTTCTATCTGCAGCGCCTGGGCATCCATCGATGCCTTTGCATTTGCAATTTCTTCTTCCGAATAGGGGACCCCCAGTTTAACCATGGTCTCCATTTTCGCCTGTATATCACTTCGGTCGTGTTCGTTCCTTACCAACCACTGGTAAGCCGGCATAATAGAGCCCGAAGACGTACTTTGGGGATCATACATATGGTTCAGGTGCCAGCTGTCTGAGTATTTTCCACCAACGCGCAGCAGATCAGGCCCCGTCCGCTTGCTACCCCAGAGGAAGGGGTGGTCGTAGACGAATTCTCCAGCTTTGGCGTATTCCCCGTAGCGTTCCACCTCACTCCTGAACGGCCTGATCATTTGGGAGTGGCAGCCCACACATCCTTCACGGATATAGAGGTCCCTTCCTTCAAGCTCGAGCGGGGTATAGGGTTTTACGCTGGTGATGGTTGGAATATTCGATTCTACCAACAGGGTTGGTATGATCTGTACGACACCCCCGATCAGGATGGCGATAGTAGCAAAGATTGTGAGCTGTATAGGCTTCCTTTCCAGCAGGGTATGGTAGGTCTCCCCGGCAATACGCCTTTTGCTTACCCGTGTGAGTGCCGGAGCTTCCGCCAGTTCGTCCTCCACTTTGCTTCCGGACCTGACCGTGACCACCACATTGTAGAGCATCACAATGAAGCCAATAATGTACAAGGAGCCTCCGATAGCCCGCATCCAGTACATGGGGATGATCTCATTTACAGTTTCCAGGAAATTTCCATACACCAGGGAACCATCAGGGTTAAAGTCTTTCCACATCAGGGCCTGGGTGAATCCTGCCACATACATGGGCAGGGCGTATAGTACAATCCCCAGCGTGCCCACCCAGAAATGGAAATTGGCCAGGGGTATGGAATGCATCCTGGTTTTAAACATCTTCGGCACCAGCCAGTAGACCATACCAAAGGTGAGGAAACCATTCCAGGCCAGTGCGCCTACGTGTACGTGGGCAATAATCCAGTCACTGAAGTGCGCAATGGCATTTACATTTTTCAGGGATAACATGGGCCCCTCAAACGTGGACATTCCGTATCCGGTAATAGCGACCACCATGAATTTTAGTACAGGATCCGTCCTTACTTTATCCCAGGCACCTCTCAGGGTCAATAAACCGTTGATCATACCTCCCCAGGATGGGGCGATCAGCATAACGGAAAAGGCAACACCCAGGTTTTGGGCCCAGTCTGGCAAAGCAGAATAGAGCAAGTGGTGTGGACCTGCCCATATGTAAATAAAGATAAGTGACCAGAAGTGGACGATAGACAGCCTGTAAGAGTACACCGGCCGGTTCGCCGCTTTGGGCACAAAATAGTACATCAATCCAAGGAATGGGGTAGTCAAAAAGAAGGCCACCGCGTTGTGTCCATACCACCATTGCACAAGTGCGTCCTGTACCCCGGCGTAAGCCGAATAGCTCTTTAATGCGCTAACAGGCAGTTCAAGGCTGTTAAAAATATGGAGAACAGCAACAGTAACGAAGGTGGCAATGTAGAACCAGATAGCAACGTACAAGTGCCGTTGTCGCCTTTTAAGCATGGTACCAATAAGGTTCCAGCCAAAGGCCACCCAGACCACAGCGATAGCGAGGTCGATAGGCCATTCGAGTTCTGCATATTCCTTCGAAGTGGTATATCCCAGCGGAAGGGTCACCGCAGCAGCTGCGATAATGGCCTGCCAGCCCCAGAAGTTGAGGTTGCTGAGGAAGTCACTGAACATTCGTGCCTTCAGTAGCCGTTGAGTGGAGTAATACACCCCCGCAAAAATGGCATTCCCAACAAAGGCGAAGATTACCGCATTGGTGTGTAGGGGTCGTAGTCTACCAAAACTCAGCCATGAGATACCGTCTGTGATATTGGGGAATAAAAACATAAATGCCAGCAGGAGGCCTACCAGCATTCCAATAATCCCCCAAAACAAGGTTGCATAGAGGAATTTTTTTACGATTTTGTTATCGTAATAAAACTGTTGCATTTCCATAATTACAATTTTTGACTATTATTTAGTTGGATTGATTTCTCTGGTTTTTGCTTTTTCTCTTTTTTGTCAGGTTTCACCAATTCATCCTCAAAGAGCATCCGTACCGATGGGGTATACGAATCGTCGTACTGCCCGCTCCGCACGGAGAGGATAAAGGCGATAAAAAAGAATATTGCTACGGTAACACTTATGGTTAATAGCACATAAATGACACTCATACCTACCTGAATTGCGGCGTAAAACTACTTTTGTTCAAAAAGGCAAAAAATGACATATGTCAGCTTTTTCCAATTATTTCAATTTTCTCCCTAAAAAATTAGTGGCAATGGTGGTGAATCCCACAACGCTAATGGAACTCAGGGGCATCAAAATGGCGGCGATGACGGGTTCCAGTTGACCGCTTACTGCAAAATACAGCCCCACAACATTGTAAAGCAGGGAGAATCCAAAACTCCATTTAATGATATTCATCGATTTCTGTGAGGCCTCCACATAGGAAGGCAATTCCCGGAATTTAGAGGCATCCAGGATACCGTCGCAGGCCGGGGAGAATACATTTACATTTTCAGAAATGGCGATCCCAACTTCACTTTGTGCCAGGGCCCCGGCATCGTTGAGGCCATCGCCCACCATCATTACTTTCTTTCCCTGCCCCTGCAGGCTTTTTACAAATTCCAGCTTCTGTTCTGGCTTCTGGTTAAAATACAAAGGCGTAAGCTTCGGTAAGAAGGATTCCAGACGGGCTTTCTCCCCTTCATTGTCCCCGGATAGAACGGCGACATCCATATCTTCAGAAAATTTCTGAAATACTTCCGATACCCCTTCACGATATTCATTTTGAAATACAAAACATCCCTTATAGGTCTCATTGGTACTGATATGTACTGCTGTCTGTCCGGTTTCGTCCTGATTAGATTTGCCCACAAATGAAGCAGAACCGATCTTGATACTATGGTCATCTGCCTTGGCAGACACCCCTTTTCCCTGTATCTCATCGTACTCATCCAGGGTGATAATATTCTGATCAGACAGGAGGTTATACAGGCTCCTGCTCAAAGGGTGGTTGGATGCCCTGAGCGTATTGACAAGGAGGGATTTTTCTTCCTCACTCAAAATGATCCCCTCATAGGAAACCTGTTCTTTTTCTGCGTTGGTAAGC
>NZ_CEYNTP010000067.1:0-12331 GCF_982873095.1 Lentiprolixibacter sp.
TTACCCGGCCAGACGGTAAGGAATACATCAACAGGATTACCTGGACGGCCAATACAGATGGTACAGTCCGGCAATTATGGGAAGTGTTGCACGAGGAAGAAGTCGTTCAGGTAGCTTTTGACGGCTACTACGAACCCGTATATGAGTCCGGAGAATAGGATTGGATGTGGTTGAAAAAGAAATCCCGGCATTTGCCAGGATTTCAAAACTAACTAACTCAAAAAATACTAACTCAAATAATTGCTGTAAAGTTCTTTTATGTTCTTTATACCCAGGTTAACTGAATATTAGCTGATTGTAATCTTTTGTACTTACTATCCCAACGCGGCTAAAATGGAATTATTGTTCACTGCGTATAAGAAAATACTGATTAAAGTTACAAATCTTGTGTGTTCCCTACAAATTCAGGCGGGCGCCTGCCTCCTGATTATCAATTTCCTATGGTCTTAGGTGTAGTGTTCCGAAATTATTTTTGCGGTCGCATCGTGCGACTTGAAGACGTCAAACGTCTTCCCCTGTGTTCGTAATGCCCCCAGGGTATTGGCATACTGGGCAGCCTTTACAGGGTCCTTAAAGCGCGAAAATCCAAAAGCAAGGCCTCCGGCAAATGAGTCCCCGCATCCTGTCGTATCCACCACGTGCTTCATGAATACAGAATTGATGAATTCTTTCTTAATCTTTCCCTCATGCTTGTAGTACAGCACACACCCCCTGGAATCCAGCGTAACGTAGAAATAGGTAACACCATGCTCCAGCACATGGGCGGCCATGTCGTTGAGGTGTTCCGTGCTTTCTTCATCATACCCCGTCATTTCCTCAGCCTCATATTCATTTTTAAACCAACACACCTGGGACTCCTCCAGGTTCATTTTCAGTACGTCTATATAAGGCAACCATTCGTCCATGTCTACCCAGAACTTCCTATGTCTTTCTCCTGAAATACTCATGGTTGAGGTAGGGCCATGAGCGTCATAGATGATGAGGCCTTTTCCCTTTTTCTTCAGATATTTCAGCGTGCTGAGGGAAATTTCAAAATCAGTGATAGGAACAAAAACGTAGGCATCCGCATCCAGAATACCTGAGACATCTTCCGGTCGGATGGGCTTCATGCAGGCCGTTTGCTTCTCCAGACGATTGTTCTGGTCCAGAAAACGCAATTCTATAACAGTCCCCCGGTCATCTGCATCACTGATAAATTGGGTGTCTATATTCGCATATGGAGCAAAGACCTCCATAATGCCTTGGTAATCTTTCTGGTGCACATGGGATACAGGAACAACCATACCTTCATCCCCCAGCAATTTGGACAAGGCGATTACGGGGTGGGTAACACAGCCGTATTTCTGTATCATCTCGTCCTTATAGGTGTAAATGGTATCCCTTGGAATGGGGCCCAGGACTGCAATCTTCGTCATATGTATTGGGTTCAGGTTTGATCCATGCAGGGCAATGCCCTCAGCGTGGTATAATTTATAAAAAGTTAAGCAGATTTCGTAGCCTTACCCTCCTTTGCTAGGAAAAGATTACGGTTTTGTTGTTGTAGACCATCGTCTTTCGGGCGAGGTGGAGTTTCACGGCCCGGGAAAGGACGATCTTTTCAAGGTCGCGACCCTTGGCAATGAAATCACGCACGGTATGTACATGAGAAACGGTGGTGACGTCCTGTTCTATGATAGGGCCTGCATCCAGTTCCTCGGTAACATAGTGGCTGGTTGCTCCGATGATCTTCACTCCCCTTTCAAAAGCCGCATGGTAGGGTTTAGCCCCAGCAAAAGCCGGTAAAAACGAATGATGGATGTTTATTATTCCATGGGGAAAGGCATCTATAAGCTTAGGGGTTACGATTTGCATATAGCGCGCCAGTACAATAAGGTCTACCTCATGGGTTTTCAGGAGGTCCAGCTGCTGCTCTTCTGCCAATCCCTTGTTTTCCCTGTTCACCGGAATATGGTGATAGGGGATCTCAAACTGCTCGGCAATTGGGCGTAGGGTGTCGTGGTTACTGATTATAAAAGGGATGTCCACTTCCAGTTCCCCTGACCTAAACCGACTTAGCAAATCGTAAAGGCAATGGTTGTACTTGGAAACAAAAATGGCCATTCGCGGTTTAATACCTTCCTGGTACAGTTCCCATTCCATACGGTAGCGTTCCTGCAAATGGGAGCGTACTTCTTCTTTGAGTCGCGCAAGCTGCGGAGGATGGGTTTCAAATTCACACTCCAGCCGCATAAAGAAAATCCCTGCTTCCTGGTCCACATGCTGGTCCAGATAGAGGATGTTCCCTCCCCGTTCGTGGAAGAATCGGGTCACGGTACTGATAATACCTGACTGATCGGGGCAGTGGATGAGTAAAGTTGCTTTCAAAACGCCGTGTTTACAGGGTAAAATTAGCATATTCAGCTACCTGCTCCAGTCCCCTTCTGATTTTTACAAAATTCTAACTATAACGAATTATTTTTTGCATTTTCCGTAAATTGCACCTTCAAAACGGTCTATTTTTTAACGATGGAGCAAGCAAAACCGTATTCCCCTGAAAATAAGGTCAGAATTGTAACCGCAGCCTCACTTTTTGACGGCCATGATGCGGCAATTAACATTATGAGGCGCATCATTCAGGCCACTGGGGTGGAGGTCATCCACCTGGGACATGATCGCAGCGTGGCAGAAGTAGTGGATTGCGCTATACAGGAAGATGCCAACGCCATCGCGATGACCTCCTACCAGGGGGGGCATAATGAGTATTTCCGTTACATGCATGACCTGCTGAAGGAAAAAGGAGCCGGTCACATCAGGATCTTTGGTGGGGGAGGAGGCGTGATTTTACCTGAGGAGATCAAATCCCTGATGGAATATGGTATCGCCCGCATCTATTCTCCGGACGACGGCAGGGAAATGGGGCTTCAGGGAATGATCAACGATTTGGTTTCTCAATCGGATTTTCCAGTGCCCCCGCTTCAGCTTCCCGAAAAAACTACCTTAAAAAAAGCCCTTGAGCAAAAGGATCACAAGGTTCTGGCCCGGCTCATCAGCCTTGCTGAAAACAGGCCGGAAGAATTTCAGCAGTATGCAGACAGCCTGGGCAAAAAGAATAAGCAGGTACCCGTACTGGGAATTACAGGTACCGGGGGTGCGGGTAAATCCAGTCTGGTAGACGAACTGGTACGCAGGTTCTTAACCGATTTTCCGGAAAAGCACATTGCACTGATTTCTGTTGATCCATCCAAACGCAAGACCGGTGGGGCCCTGCTAGGAGATCGCATCAGGATGAATGCGATCAACGATGACCGGGTATATATGCGCTCTCTGGCCACACGGCAGTCCAATCTGGCCCTGTCCAAACATGTGAACGAAGCCCTGAATATCCTTAAGGCTGCTGCTTTTGACCTTATTATCCTGGAGACTTCCGGAATTGGTCAGTCAGATACTGAAATCATTGAACACAGCGATGTGTCTCTCTATGTAATGACCCCGGAATTCGGAGCGGCTACCCAGTTGGAGAAGATTGACATGCTGGATTTTGCGGACCTGGTTGCCATCAACAAGTTTGATAAACGGGGAGCACTGGATGCCCTCCGCGATGTTAGAAAACAATACACCCGGAACCACAATCTGTGGGAAGCCGATCCTGAAAGCCTGCCCGTATTCGGGACCATGGCGTCTCAGTTTAACGATCCGGGGATGAATAAGCTTTACAGTGAAGTAATAAGCACCCTTAATGAGAAAGCGGGAGCCCGGTTAAAATCTGGAGTCCTGGAAGTGGATGAGGAGGCAGAGAAAACGTTTATTATTCCCCCTGCGCGTACACGCTACCTTTCCGAAATTTCTGAACTCAACAGGAACTACAACCAACGGGCAGCGGAACAAAGCGAGGTTGCAGAGCGCTTATACGGGATATATCAAACCCTGCTAACCGTTTCGGGGATTTCTGAAAATGGGGACTTCGGCAAGTACATCAATGACAAAGGGATTGATGAAGATGGCATCAAAAAGGCGGCATCCAAAGAAATTGATCCCGGGTTTTTCACCCGTTTAACTGAGGAATTTCAGGCCGAATTAAAGAACCTGAATCCCTACAATTGGGAAACCCTGGTGAACTGGGGGACATTACGGGAACGTTACCGGAAACCAGAGTATGTGTATCAGGTCCGGGGCAAGGACATTGAGATTCCAACACATACCACATCTCTATCACAGCTCGAAATACCCAAAGTTGCCCTTCCCAGGTACAGGTCCTGGGGCGAGGTGCTGCAATGGACCCTGACCGAAAATGTGCCGGGAGCCTTCCCGTATACCGCCGGGCTTTATCCCTTCAAACGCACGGGAGAAGACCCAACACGGATGTTTGCAGGGGAGGGAGGTCCGGAACGCACCAACCGGCGCTTTCACTATGTGAGCCTGGATATGCCTGCAAAAAGACTGTCTACAGCTTTTGATTCCGTAACCCTGTATGGACATGACCCGGACAGACGGCCCGATATTTATGGCAAGATCGGGAATGCGGGAGTATCTATCTGTTGCCTGGACGATGCTAAAAAATTGTATTCGGGCTTTGATTTGTCGGACCCGCTAACTTCTGTGAGTATGACCATCAACGGTCCGGCCCCCATGTTATTGGCATTCTTTATGAACGCTGCTATCGACCAGAATTGTGAGAAATATATCAAGGCCGAGGGCCTTGGGTCAGAGGTGCAGAAGAAAATTGACCAGATCTACGCAAAAAAGGGGGTCGAGCGACCCGTTTACCAGGGAGATTTGCCAGAGGGAAATGATGGTTTAGGCCTGATGTTGCTCGGCGTAACAGGAGATCAGGTCCTCCCGGAAGAGGTCTATGCCCGTATCAAAAAAGAAACCCTCTCCCAGGTGCGGGGAACCGTTCAGGCGGATATCCTTAAAGAAGACCAGGCACAGAATACCTGCATTTTTTCTACGGAGTTTGCCCTTCGGTTGATGGGGGATGTACAGGAGTATTTTATTGACCACAAAGTGCGGAACTTCTATTCCGTATCGATCTCCGGGTATCACATTGCGGAGGCGGGGGCCAACCCCATATCCCAGTTGGCGTTCACCTTGTCTAATGGTTTCACCTATGTGGAATATTACCTCAGTCGTGGGATGGATATCAACCGGTTCGGCCCCAACCTGTCCTTCTTCTTCAGCAATGGAATTGATCCGGAATATGCAGTGATCGGGCGGGTTGCAAGAAGGATTTGGGCAAAAGCCATGAAGGAAAAATACGGGGCGGATCCAAGGGCTCAGATGCTCAAATACCACATACAGACCTCCGGCAGGAGTTTGCATGCCCAGGAAATAGACTTTAATGATATCCGTACAACACTGCAGGCATTATATGCTATCTATGACAACTGCAACTCCTTGCATACCAATGCCTATGATGAAGCCATTACGACGCCTACGGAGGAATCCGTAAGGAGGGCCATGGCGATACAGTTGATCATCAACAAGGAGCTGGGGCTGGCCAAGAATGAGAATCCCTTACAGGGTGCGTTCATTATAGAAGAGCTGACAGACCTGGTGGAAGAAGCTGTTTTAATGGAATTTGACCGTATTACTGAACGCGGGGGTGTCCTGGGTGCCATGGAAACCATGTACCAGCGCTCCAAAATTCAGGAAGAAAGCCTGTACTATGAAACGCTGAAACATACGGGAGCTTATCCCATAGTAGGGGTTAATACCTTTTTGAGTTCCAAAGGATCGCCCACGATTTTACCCAATGAAGTGATAAGGGCAACAGAAAAAGAAAAAAAGGAACAGTTAAAAACGCTGGGTAACCTGTGGAAAAGGAATAGCGCGATTTCGGGCGAGGCCTTGAATTCCCTTCGACACGCTGCAACTCATAACGAAAATACCTTTGAACGTTTGATGGAGGTCGCCAAGTATTGCTCGCTGGGACAAATCACCCAGGCCTTGTTTGAAGTTGGGGGGCAGTACCGGAGGAATATGTAATTACTGGTAAACTAGTGGGATGGGTGTTTAGTACCCCAGGTAGTCCTGGTAGCCCCATTGTCCTTCATCCCCGTAGGTCTCCAGGGATTTTCTCCATTTTTTAAAGGCCTTCTGGAAGCTTTTTACTTCTTTCCTAAGCAGGTTCAGGTATTCCTGTTCCTTTACCCCATCGTGTTCCAGTCCGTTGGTATACCCCTGGATGTTCTTGATCATCACAGAGATGAACCGCGCCGTACGAAACCGTACAACCGGATTACTTGATTCCTCGGCCCGTGCAATTTGTTGGGGGATGAGGATGGCATCTGTTAGCAGGGAGTCGGCAATTATATCCCGAAGGCTGTTAGACTGATACAGTTTTAACAGGTCTTTGTTGTGGGTTACATAGGAAGCAATGGCCCTGCTCATTTCACAGAGATCCAAAGCCTTGCGGTATAAAATAGGTGGGGTCATAGCAAAACTTCCTCTAAGCAATTCTTATATAACTAAAATTACATTCATATTTAATAAGAATACCTTTGAATATAAATGGATTTATTATTTTCGGTTTAAATAAGAAAAAAATAAACAAATAATACTTTGGAAAATAAGATTGATAAGCTGAACAGGAAAATACTACAGCATCTACAGGAAAATTCAAGGAAGTCATTTGCCAGTATTGGGAGGGATGTAGGGCTTACGCCCCCGGCAGTAGCAGAGCGGGTTAAGAAAATGGAGGACCTTGGTATTTTGGAGGGCTACAGGGCGCGTGTCAATCATCTGAAGCTGGGATATCAGCTTCGTGCCATAGTAACGATCAGGGCATTTATGGGCAAGTTAAAACCATTCCTGGCCATGGTCACGTCCATGAAAGAAGTGGTGAACTGTTACAGGATTACAGGAAACGAGAATATTATTATGGAGGTGGTGCTACAGGACCAATTACATCTCGAAAAATTTATTGATCAACTGATCCAGTATGGGGAAACCCGTACACACATCATCCTCTCAGATATTATCTCAGACGCCCCTATAAACGGAACTACCTTGCGTTGAGACTAGAGGAAAAATCAGATAGCGTGCTGGTACAGAGAACTGTTTGAATTGAAGAAAGCGCCCTGTTCTTTAAAAAGAATGGGCTCTGATTTGTTTTTATAAAATTTTGGCCGGATTTTTGATTACCTTAAAGCTATGAAGAGATCATTATTACTGGCCTGCTTCTTCCTGTTTTTGGCTCCAGTTGTAAAGGCCCAACAGGATACCCTTGTACTTAAAAAGGGAATTGTTCTGGATTCCCTTCAAGTCCGTGATTCCATTGCCGAAACATTTGCTTTATACCTGCCTACAGACTTTGATGCCTCCAGGCCCTGGCCTGTTCTATTTGTTATGGACATGAAGGGTAAAGGTAAAGAAGCACTGAGCAAGTTCGCCAGTGCCGCTGAGAAACACCAGTATTTACTGGCCGCCTCCAATAACCTTAGGGACACCCTGCCGATATCTGATAATGTTCTAATCGTTAATCGCTTGATCAATTCCATGTTCACCCTGTTCCCCGTGCACAAGGAACGCATCTATACGGCAGGATTTGAAAGTGGCGGTAAAATGGCCAGTATTGCCCCGATATTTATCAGGCGAATCGATGGGGTGATAGCCGTGCATGCTGCCTTTCCCAATTGGGAAATTCTGGGCAACCAGAACAAATTTCAATTCGTAGGGGTTGTGGGCCGAGAAGATTACAACTATCATGCGATGCGCAGACAAAAGGGGGTCTGGAACCGACTAAAATACCCCAATGATCTTTTGATGCATGATGGTAAAGGCTGGCCGAGACCGGAATTACTCGAACGGGCTATAGAACGCCTTTCTCTTTTTGCCATGAAGAAAGGGACCCTGAAGAACGATTCGTCACAGGTTGCAGCATCCTTTGCAGCGGAATATGAGGAATTCCAGCAGCAACTGGGGTACAAACGCGAATTAGAAGCCAGTGAGCAGTTGGCTTCCATGCTAAATGCATACAAAGGTTTAATCGATACCGATAGCCTGGTAAAACGCAATCGTATCCTGAAAAGGGAAAAACGCTACAGGGCCCAATCACGGGAAGCGAGTAACCTGCGAAACAAGGACTCCCTTATTCGTGATGAATATGAATTCAACCTGCTGCAGGATCTGGACAATCTGAATTACAACAACCTGGGCTGGTGGAATTACCAAATGACAAAGCTGCGGAAGTACCAGGAGAAGCCAAGTTTTCGTGAAAAACAGCTTGGAGTGCGACTTATTGGTTATCTCAATGCCCTGGTAGAAGACAATATAGACATAGAACAGGCACAACCCACGGTTGATGAAGAAGCAGTGAGTTTGCTCTGGATGATCAAGACCATTACTGACCCAACGGATTTCTCCTACTATTTGAAAATTATTTCTGACAGTGCGAAATATGAGGATTTTGGTACCGCTCTGTTCTATCTGGAGGAACTTCTCAAACAGGGCTACACAGATAAAGAAGCGATCTACGCCCTGGAGCACACTGCACTGCTCCGGATCACACCAGAATTCAACGAGCTTATCGGGAAGTACCTCAATTCCCCCAGGTACAAACTCAATGAAGAATGAGCTAAGACAGCTCCTGGTGTTCAATCATTTTTCCGCAATGCCGTATTTTAGCAGCCAATTGTAGGACTATGCGAATAGGTACTGGATTATTAGCGCTTTTACTCCTCCTGGGGATAGGCTCCTGCCGGGAGGCCAAACGCTATCACGATGAACGTCCCCAACAGAAAATTTGGGCGACCAATGCCCTTAAGGAAATCGACAGTTTCCAGCAAAAGTTAAACGCTGATTTTCAGGATCCTGAGACATCTCCTTTACCAGACCGGTACAGGAAGGATTTCGACGGACTGGATTTCTTTCTGCCAGACACTAACTTCCGCGTTTGGGCACAATTGGAATATACCCCGGATGCCGTTCCTTTCATGATGCCAACCACTACTGACCGAACCTCTGAAGAGGTCGTCTTTGCTATTGCTCATTTTAGCCTGCAGGGGAAAAAATTTGAACTGCAGCTGTATCGGAACCAGGAACTATTGGCTGATCCGGAACTTGATGATTATCTGTTTTTGCCCTTCCTTGACAAGACTAACGGGGAGGAGACCTATGAAGGAGGACGGTATATTGACCTCAGCATCCCGGATGGGGATTCCATTTTGATCGACTTCAATAAGGCCTACAATCCCTATTGCGTCTACAATAAAAAGTATTCCTGCCCTATTGTGCCCAAGGTTAATTCCCTGAGCATCCCTGTACGTGCCGGGATGAAAGCTTTTCGTCCCAGAAAATAGGAAAGCCCCGAAAAATTTCGGGGCCCTCCAGGTTAACTAAACTGAACAAAACCAAACTAAAATTTTATCTAGAACGAGTAGATGGCTGCTATTAGAAAGGAACTTAAACTTCCTGTCGGCGCCAGGTCACTATCTATAAACGCGTCTTCTGAAGCGCTGTCCAGGCGGATCTCAGGTTTGATGATCAGGTCGCCCACGGTGGCACTTCCCGTAAGTGTCAGGGCGATAACGCTGGCATCTCCGTCTGCGTCAGCCGCCCCGATGGCTCCCAAATTGGTTTCCTGGAAATATTCTCCCCTCAAGCCGATGGTGAAATTTTCAGAGGTGGCATACTGGGGATACAGCGCAACCCCTGCAAAACTTACATCTGCATCGCTGTTGTCAAAATAGGCTGCATTGATGCCCAGGTAAAAATCTTCCGTTACATCAAATCCTCCGGTATAATCTATTTCAGTGCCCCCCTGGCTATATAAGAAGTTGAGGTACTGCCCGGAATAACCTAGTTGTGCACCAACCGCATAGTCTCCGGTAGGGTTGAACTCCGTCAGGTCCGTTGGGTTCATGACCGCTACCATCGCACTCCAGTCATTCCCCAGGTCAAAATCAGCACGCAGACCAGTATGGCTGAATGGTCCGTAACTAAAGAGGTAGGAGGTGCTGTAATTAAAGTTGGCTGCTGGTGAAATTACTTCATAGCCGAGGAAGGTATTGAAGTTTCCAAAGGTTAGGGTAACACTTTCGCTAACATTCCAGTACACGTATAATTGGTTGACGATGTCGCCCGTTGCCGAGTACATGGGAGAGGCAAAAATAGCGTCTGTTCCCCTCGGTCCAAAGACCAGGTCCGCTACAAACCCCACCTTTTCCCCTTCATAGGTAGCGATCACATTGGCCATCCCCAGGGAGAACCCCGGGAGGTTGGCAAATGAACTTCCGGGAGCAATGGCATTTTCGTCATTGGGGGCCGACAAGTTGGCGCGGTAGTAAGCGTCTACGGTACCACTAAGGCTGAACTTTTTGTCAGCGGTTTCTTCCTGGGATATTCCAAATTCTGAAATGAAAATCATAGCCAAAAAGAGCAATTTTTTTCCGTTATTTGTATTGATAATCGTTTTCATATTCAATGTTTTAGAGCTCCACTACTGTGGAGGTTTTTAATGTGTCAAATTGATATTGGTAAATGGTTATTTACGGAGCGTTCTGCCAAACGCTCCGTTTTTTTATTAATGTTGGTTCATTCTGAAGTCAGCATAGGCATCCATTCCATGCTCGTGGATGTCCAGGCCTTCGAGTTCTTCCTCTTTAGATACCCGGATCCCCACTGTCTTCTTCAGGACGATCACGATGATAAAAGCAGTCAGGCAGCAGAAGGCTGCGGCCGCTGCCACACCTGCAAGCTGATACAGGAACTGCGTACCTCCGGCCTTGGCTCCAAAAATCCCCACGGCCAGGGTGCCCCAGATGCCACAGATCAGGTGTACGGTTACCGCGCCAACAGGGTCATCCAGCCTGATCCTGTCTATCAGGGATACGCCCAATGGGATGATTAAACCGGCTACGAATCCAATGACTACTGCCTCGTTGGGCGACATCAGGTCGGCTCCGGCTGTAATCCCCACAAGGCCCCCGAGAATACCATTCAGGAACATGGTCAGGTCCAGGTTTTTGGTTAATAGTGTAGAGAGTAAGATGGCTCCAACACCCCCAGCGGCGGCTGCAAGGCTGGTCGTTACCAGCACCAGGGATGTATTCGTGGGATCCGCCGAAAGGACAGACCCTCCATTAAAGCCAAACCAGCCCAACCACAGGATCAATACGCCTGCTGTTGCCATGGGAATATTATGTCCCGGGATGGCCCTGGGCTTCCCGTCGTCTCCGAATTTCCCGATACGGGAACCCAGTAGTGAGATAGTGATCAAAGCACCCCATCCCCCAACGGAGTGGACCAGTGTTGAGCCCGCAAAATCGTAGAATCCTTCGTCCCCGCCAAGTGTAGAGAGGAAACCACCTCCCCATTGCCAGGAGCCAACGATAGGGTAGACCAGGCCTACGTAAAGGATAACGAATATCATGAAGGGGCCGATTTTAATACGTTCTGCTACGGCACCGGAAACAATGGTAGCTGCGGTGGCGGCAAACATGCCCTGAAAAAGGAAATCTGTCCACCAGGTATATCCCCCATCGGCATAATCAGGTGTCATTCCATTTTCGGGCGCGTCGATCCCAAAACCGGCAAAATCGAGGATTCCCAGTGACCCCTCTTCAAATCCGGGATACATCAGGTTAAACCCCCCTATATAATACATCAGTAAGCCTACTGTAATAATGAATATATTTTTAAATAGGATATTGATGGTGTTCTTTTGTCTGGTAAGGCCAATCTCAAGAAAGGCGAATCCGGTATGCATAAAAAATACCAGTGCGGTACATAACATCATCCAGACGTTATTGGCTGTAAATAATCCTGCTTCCATATTTTTTCTGAATTAGTTGATTGGTGAATTTGGTTAGTTGATTCCGGCGTGACCGCTTTCTTTGGTTCGGATCCGGTAAGCTTCGAGCACATCGGAGACGAAGATCTTTCCATCGCCCACATTGCCTGTGTATGCAGATTCCAGTACGGTATTTACCGTTCTTTCCAGAAACTCATCAGACACAACGATCTCCAGATAGCGACGTTGGATGTCTGTTGTACTGTATGAGATCCCGCGATATACATGCCCTTGTTTTTCATTGCCCACTCCGGTTACATCCCAGTAACTGAAGAAGTTTACGTCAATTTCATGCAATGCTTTCTTTACATCGTCAAATTTTGACTTACGAATAATTGCTTCTACTTTTTTCATTAGTTTAATTTGTTAATTCCTGGCCAAATATATAAGTATTGATATAATACCCTTAAAAAAAACAGGGTACAGCACTCATTTTTATGATATAATAAATAAATACCCCCTTTAATTAGGGGGTGTCTACTTATTAACATCGTATTTTAATGAAATATCTATTTAAGAATCCTGACAGCAGCTGTTCTTTGCGATCGCATAGCAATGGCG
>NZ_CEYNTP010000068.1:0-12123 GCF_982873095.1 Lentiprolixibacter sp.
GAAGACGACAAACACTCAGACAACCACTCCATCAACTTCCGGGCAGATGACCCCAATTATCTTCTTGTAGGGACCGATGCCGGGATCTATGAGAGTTTTGATCTGGCCAAGACCTGGCGGTACATCAAAAACCTGCCCCTCACCCAGTATTATAAAGTTGCTGTAAATAATGCCGAGCCTTTCTATCACATCTTTGGGGGTACCCAGGACAATGGATCCACAGGAGGCCCTTCCCGTACCGACGAAAGGCAGGGGATTCGAAATGCCCACTGGTACAAGACGCTCGGCGCAGACGGGCACCAGTCGGCCACAGACCCCGAATACAACAATATTATCTATGCCGAGACACAGCAGGGTGGACTGCACCGGATCGACCTCGTGACTGGCGAGCAGGTGTTTATTCAACCCCAGGCGAGGGCCGGAGAAGACTTTGAGCGCTTCAACTGGGATGCCCCCATCCTGGTAAGCCCGCATAAAGCTTCCCGTCTGTACTTTGCTTCACAACGCGTATGGAAATCAGAAGACCGTGGTAATAGCTGGACCCCAATTTCCGGTGACCTCACCCGTAATGAGGAGCGTATTACCCTGCCAATTATGGGGAAACAGCAAAGCTGGGACAATGCCTGGGACCTTAAGGCCATGTCTAACTACAATACCATTACTTCGCTGTCAGAATCCCCTGTGAAAGAAGGTGTGTTATATGCGGGTACGGACGATGGTTTTATTCAGACTTCCTCAGATGGCGGACAGAATTGGAATCGCATTCCGGTAACCCGTATGGGATTGGCCGCACGGACCTTCGTCAATGACATTAAGGCTGACCTTTTTGACGTAAATACTGTATACGTTGCCCTGGACAACCACAAGGAGGGCGATTTCTCCCCTTACCTGTTCAAAAGCACGGATGGCGGTGCCAGCTGGAGTTCCATAAGTGCGAATCTACCGGACCGCACACTGGTCTGGAGGATCGTCCAGGACCATGTGAATAAAAACCTGCTCTTTGCCGGTACCGAAAGAGGGATCTACGCATCTCTGGATGGCGGGAAAAACTGGAGCAAAGTGCCGGGTGCACCAACCATCCCTTTCCGTGACCTGGTGATTCAAAAAAGGGAAAACGACCTGGTCGGGGCCTCCTTTGGGCGAGGTTTCTTTGTACTGGACGACTATAGTGCCCTGCGCGATGTGAATGCAGAGACCAAACAAAAGGAAGGACACCTGTTCCCAACAAGAAAAGCCCACTGGTATGTTCCAAAGAACATTGTTGGAAATACAGGGTCAGACTATTATTTCGCTGAGAACCCGGAATTCGGAGCCTGGTTTACCTATCATCTGAGCAAGGAGTATCCCTCCAAGAAAAAGAGTCGGCAGAAAGCTGAAAAAGCCCTAGAAAAACAGAATAAGGATATCCCCTTCCCGGGATGGGATGCCCTTGAAGAAGAGCGGCGAGAGGAAGGCGTGAAGATCTGGGTAGTCGTAAAAGACCAGCAGGGAAATGTAATACGCAAAGTAAAAGGGAAAGCGAAAAAGGGGATCAACCGTGTAGCCTGGGATCTACGGCACCCGAATTTCAGGCCGATCCGACCCGGCCAGGCCCAAGGTGGCGGCGGATGGTGGTCAGCTGGTCCGCTTGCGACGCCAGGGACGTACTCCGCTACCCTGGTAAAGGAAGAAAAAGGAGAAGTGATGACCCTGGACGGGCCGATATCCTTTGAGGTAGTTCCGCTTAGGGAGGGCACCCTGAAAGGGATTTCTCATGAAGAGTATAACACTTACATCAGCGAATTTAAGGAGCTACTAATGCGGTCCAGCATGGTGAGCGACGCTCTGGACGTAAGCATGAAAAAAGTGAACGCCATGCAGGTGGCCTTGTCACGTACCAGCGTTGCCCCAGGATCTTTGGACAAGCGTTTGCATGACCTTAAACAACAACTGTATGCCTTTGAGGAAAAGTTGAATGGTAATAGTTCAAAGGACGAGATCGGGGAACGCAACCCTCCAAGTGTAGGTTCCCATATGCGTGTTGCTATGCGCGGGATGTCGACCACCTATGGTCCAACAGCTTTGCACCGCCAAAGTATGAACATTGCTTCCACAATGCTGAATGGCATGTTTACGGAGATCAGCACGATAAGTACGAGCACTATCCCCGGCCTGGAACAGGAACTCAGGCGCCTGGGCGCCCCCTATATCCTGGGGCAAGGGATTAAAAACTAATTCCTGAATATTCAAAAAAGAAGGGCTCCGATGGAGCCCTTTTTTGTTTCGTTCGGGAAAATTATACCTCCGCGAGACCAGATGCATAGATAGAAAAAATAGCGATGGGCTGGGTCCTGCCCTTTAGCTCCAGGGTTCCATGGGATTCCTTGTGAAACTCCCCGGACAGGTCCAATTGCGCAAGCAAGGATTCGGAGATGAGCAGGTCCACACCATAGGTAGCGCACAATCCCTGTATCCGTGACGTGACGTTGAGCACGTCTCCGGTAAAGAAGATCTCTTTCTTTAGTGCCCCGATTTCGCCAGTGGTTACCGGTCCAAGATGCATCCCCGCCTTGAAGGCCGGCGCTTCACCATAGCTATTCAAATACTGAGCTTCTTTATTGGCAAGAGCCTCTTTCATTTTAAAAAAACACTGTATACAATTCTGATCCTTCAGGCCTTCTTCAATTTCCCAGGAGATGACAATTTCATCCCCTATATATTGATACACCTGACCCTGATGGGCTACTATGGCGTCCGAAAGGTCGTTATAATATTCCCGCAAGAATTCAAAATAGCGTGTATGTCCCAGCCTTTCCGCAATAGCGGTAGAGGATTTCATATCAAGGAACATGAAGATCCTTTCCTCTTCCACCGGCTTGTGATATTTCCCGGTAAAAAAATTCAAAAGTACCCGCTGTCCCAAATTATCACTGATCCCCGCATAGAAGAGGCTTAGAAAAGTGCTGAAAGCGAGGCTGATCATAGTGCTTAGTAAACTGCCACTGGATAAAAAACTATAAAACTTCTGCCATACAGCAGGATCGCTCAGGGAGCTTTTAAGTTCCAGGCTCGCCGCCAAAGGGTAAGTAATAATGATCACCAGGAACAGGAAAAAGGTGTAAAATCCGAATTTGTAAAACAATTTTCTTGAAAAGCTATATTTACTAAAGAGGTCCTTTAACCAATAGACCTCCAGAGCTCCAATAGTTAGCCCTACCACAGTGACGGCCAGGGAGGCGAAAAGGAATACAGAAGGGGTAAGGGTTATTTCCACGGCCGGATTGATGTTCTCATTCCCAGTTGCGGCCGCATCAGTAAACAGGTCGAACCACCCCACCAGTAGCCAGATGACTCCAAAAGGCAGAATACGGGAGAGGTTTCTCCTGGTTTTAGGCGATAGCCAATTCCTCATGGTGTAAAGTTAAAAATGAAATCCATTGATGATTAAGCATGAATACCCTATTGCCCCTTTAAAAACTGTCCTTTATTAACCCTGTTTCAAAAAAATGGAAAAATTTACTAATATTAGTACTACAAACAACCCGTCCCTGAGACTGATATTTATATAGGTTTCAGGAGTAATTAATTAAACTCTTTATGATTATTCAATACGTATCTATTGCATTTAAAGCCATCATCTTTATCAGCATCATCAATGTCTGGTTCTTTCGTTTCAACAAGCAGACCCCATATCGTGGGGGTGGTGCCAAGACAATGAAGGAAGAATTTGAAGTCTATGGATTTTCAACTGCCCTGATGTACCTGGTAGGTGCGATCAAGGTAATTTTGGCCACCCTGCTGCTGATTTCTATCTGGTATCCTGAGTTTTCTACGCCTGCTGCCGGGGGTATGGGAATCTTCATGCTTGGCGCGATCTTTATGCATTTCAGGGCTAATGACCCAAGTATTCGCTCTTTTCCCGCCTTATTATTTTTCGTGCTTTCGGTTGGCATTATCGTGATAGATATTGTCAATCAGGGAGCATTCTGAAAGAAGTATATTCAGAAAGCCCGGATTTGAAATCCGAGCTTTCTATTTTTTTCATTACCCAGGTCTTATTCTGTAGCCACTATCACAGCTTCAGCTGCTTGTTTGGTATCTGTGTACTGCTGAAAGGAACTGGCAAGTGAATCCCTGAGTGTCCAGAGGTGGGCAAACTGGGCATCTAATTCTTTAGAACTGGCCTTGTTCAACGCTTTATAACGGCCGGTTACGAGGACTTTATTCGTGTCTACATTGTGAAATTGGACGTTCTCGAGGTTCCAGTATTCCCACTCTTCGCCCAGTCTCTTGAAAACCCCCTCAGCCACGGCACTGCCACCCACATAGGGGTTGCCATCACTGTAAATGAAATTTTCGGCTTCGTTCCACTGTATGTCTTCTGTGAATCCTGCAAGGACCGTTTCTATATTGCCTTCAGCAAATGCATTATAAATTTTCTTGACATACTCCGCTTTAGGGGTTTCTTCAACTTTCTGCTCTGCTTTGGTTTGACAGGACAATACAAGTAAAGACAGGGAGAATAAAACTAATTTTTTCATGATGGTTGGTTGTTGGTTATTCACTAAAGATATGAAAAACAATATATTGCATGTAAATTCTAGTCCTCAAGAAGCGGTTACTCAATGTGCAGGTTATAGTCCTGCAATACTTCCTGCCAGGATTTCTGATTGATCTTACGTACCAGCAACGGGTTGATCCATTCCAGGTGCGGACTGTTCTTTGGAAGGAAAAAACTTTTGTACTGCTGGTTAAAACTGATAGGGAGCAGAACGGCCTTCCCTTCTAGTTGCATTTTACCAATGAGGTAATCCAGCACTGTTTTATCGTAAACCAACACCTCTGTTTTTCTGCCAGAAAGCGCCAGTAGGGCATTCTCGACATTCTCAAACATCACCGTGGGGGGGATATCGTTTTGCTTGAGAAAGGCCTCGCCGCTCGAGCCGTGCACACTGGCAATGTCCCGGGTATTGCGCAAGTCCTGCAGATCTTCGATGTTCCTGCTGAGGGAACTCACCGTAAGGGTTGAGGCTACTGTAGCGGTAAACCCGGAAATGATCAGGATAGCTGTGAACATCCATACCATAGCTATGGCCCTGCCCAGCTTGGTTTTTGGGGCCTTATCCCCATAGCCCACCGTAGTCATGGTTACCGCAGACCACCAGAATCCATCGAATAAACCAATGAGGTTAGGACGAAACTGCCTGCGGTTGTGTTTGCGTTCTACCAACCAAAGGATCGTCCCGAATACGAAGATGGTCAGCACCAGCAACAAAATAAGCCGCAGGAACTGCAAAGAGAAGAAGTTCTGTAAAAAAATACGGACCTGGCTCTGCTTGGCCTGGGAAGTAGCTACCCCGAGGAAGGAAACAAAGAACGGTTGCGTGACTTCCAGGAGGGTCAATCGCATTTCGTTGACATGGATAGGGTTAATGGAAACATCAATTTCTTCAAAATCCAGGGCACGTATCAAACCCAGGTGGTCATTAAATGAGATAAGCTCATAATTCACCCCGGCTTCCACAGCTATGCTGTTCCACAGGTCCACGCTTAATCCGGAATATTCTTCACCTTCCTTGATAACAAAAGGTGGTTCATGCACTACACCCACCCTGAGTTTTTCCACATCCTGGCCCTGCCCAAAGATTGGGAGTATGCCAAACAGTAGTATGAGAAAAACCCTTTTCATGTTTTAAAGAATTTGTTCCAGGTAGGAGGCAAATATCTGAAATGCCTTCCGTGTATACTCATCGAATAAGTCCTGCTTTTCAGCATATACGGTTAAAACAGCTTCATACTTGGTTACATAAAACGGCACACTAATCGCCGCTTTATAGGCGGTTATATGAGTGTCTTTTTTCTTTAAAAGCACCTGGCTCTCCTCCTGTAATCGATTAAAAATAAATGGTTTGGCCTGGGTGATACAATAGGCCGCCAGGGAACTGGACGGATCAAAAGGGACCTTGGCTGAGGTAAACCCCCTAACCCTATCTGAATATCCTTCAAATTCAATATTTTTCCCGCGATGTACCCCGATCTCAAAGGCCACTACCCCAGGCAATTTTAATAGATCGGTAGAAATACTTTCCAGAACGAGATCCCATTTGGTATGCGGCCCTATTTTGGCAATCAAGCGATGCATGATCTCTAATACGAGCAATGTGGCCTTTCTTTCCCTTTGTTTCAGCCTTACTTCTTCACGGACTTTCACCAAATCGGCTTCCTGCTTCTCTACCTCTTCTTCCTTCGCCTCCAAGCCCCTGCGCATAGCGCCGAGAACCATGCGAAACCTTCTCTTTTGCGACCAGAACACATAAACAAGTACAGCTGTGAGCAGCAATCCCAGTGTCCAGAGGAAACTTCTGCTTTTATACCAGTATTGGCGGACAGAAAAATTAAAGGCTTTCGGATCGCTCCATAAATACGCCCCTTCTTTCTTTGCCCTAATGCCCAGGGAATAAGTACCCGGAGCCAGGCCTGAAATGTTCATTGTCCTTTCAGTAGTGGGATCGGACCAGGCGGCATCGTTGATCTGGTGTTGGTACAAGGTACGGAAGCCGTGAAAAGATGGAGCAGAATAGGTTACGCTCAAGGTATGGTCAGGCCTAATATCCAGTCTTTCCCCAGGGCCCGGCGCTCCATCTATGGCAGTTGAAATCAGCCAGGGGGCGTTACTCTGACCCGGCTCGGGGTTCGTTTCCAGGGAATAGACGATACCTTCCGCAGTCCCGATCCAAAGTCTTCCTTCATTATCCGCATTCAGACAGCGATAGGTCATAACCTTGCTGGGAAGACCACTCTCTTCCTGCATAAGAATGGTGTTCTCCTCAGTATAGCGAAGCACCCCTTCTGTATCGAAAGAAATCCAGATACTTCCGTCAGGAAGGGCTTTCACTGACCTAACTTCTTTATTGCTGTATTGGGATCCAAGGTTTACTTTACTTATCCGGTCCATATCGTGGCGAAGCAGGCCATCTGTGGAAGCCAGCCAAATGATTCCGCCTTCATCCACAGCCAAATCATGTACCTGGAAATTTGGGGTCACATAAAATTCGAAGGGCAGGCTGAGGTTCACAAAAACATCTTTTTCCGGAAGGTAACGAAAGAGATAGGTGTCTTTTCCAATACCGGTAGCGTAAATACGGCCCTTAGCTGTTTCGCGAAGACAGATGATACGGTTCTCAAGGCCTTTCTCCTTTCCATATTCCCGGAATGACCCGTCAGGAAACAAGCAGCCAATGCCCACCAATGGTTGATCCCGGGGGGCCTGTGCTACCCATATCCGGTTCTTGCTGTCTCCGGACAGGTAAAAAATCCCTTCTCCCCGCTCCTCAAGGTCAATTGTAAGAATTCGTCGTCCGTTTTGGTCGAGCTCATAGAGCATGCCCGTACTGGTCCCAGTCCAAAGACGATCTCCTTTTGTAGTCAGGGCTGTAATCGTCCCCAGGGAAGCTGTCGACAGCTGTTCCCCTGAATAGCCATAATCTGTGCTTTCTATCCGGTACAGGTCCCCAAAATTGATAAAGACCTTTCCATTGTCCGCTATGGAAATGGCAGTGGCGTTGGCGTTGGGTATGGAACCGATGCTTTCAAAAAATCGTTTTTGCAGGATCCCAAGCCCTTCTGAAGAACATATCCAGAGTTTGCCATCGGGATCCACCACAATATTGTTAATGCTCCTAAAAGGGAGTTCCTCCAGGGTATGGGGATCATTGTTGCCATAGACTTTCATAAAATTGGGCCTCTCGGAACGGGTCCGATCCAAATAAAAAAGCCCCTGGTCCTTAATCCCGAGGTACACATTTTCCTGCTGATCCAGGGCCAGGGCGGTAACTTCTCCCGGTGTGTTCGGGAAAGACGCTTCTGATCGTAACTGTTTCCCGTCTGATGACAGTTGCAAATGATAGACCTTATCCCCAGCTATCCATAGGGAATTCCCCTTAGATTTCATATCCCGGATGACAGGAAAGGAAGCCTTTTGCTCAAGTCTACCAGGTTGAGGGTTATAGGTAAACAGTACTCCGTCGCTTCTGGCGATCCAGAGTTGTTCACCAATCTCGGAAAAATAAATTTTGGCAAGGCGTTCCTCCGGATCCTCAGAGGGGGGCACCAATAAAGCCATAGCGTCGGGAGAAATCTGATGTACCTGTCCGGCAGGCTGACCTACCAGGACATCTCCATTACTTCTCCTGAACATTTGATTTGGATAATACAGCAGGGAGTCCCTGGGATCTATAGAGGCCTTATGAACGAGCGAAATTATTGTAGTGTCTAATGCGGGCTGTATGAGGCTGACCCCCGCATCATGACTGAGGAGCAGGCCATCATCTGTTGCCGTTAGGTGCTTCCCATACTGACTGGGAATATATTGGGAATACCCTTCGAACCGCAGCCCATCAAAACGCACTAATCCGGCATCTGTAGCAATCCAGGCATATCCCAGGGTGTCGCGGGCCACATGCCTCACTTCATTGGAAGGAAGGCCATTGTCAACGGTATACCAGGAAACATGCATATGCTGACCTTGGGCCGTTAACATTCCCAGTAATGCGAAGCAGAAAAGCAGTATTTCTCGCATGATTCGTGAAGAAGTAAAACCTCCTAATAAAGTTAAGAAATATGGGGGTTTTGGTAAATAGAAAGCATGGATTAAAAAAAAGAAAGCGCGGATTTAAAATCCGCGCTTTCTATATGAACTTATTTTCTGCGTTCGTGTTTGACCCAGTCCACCTCCATTACCCATTCACCGGTCATGGGAGAATCCGTGATCTTGGCAAAGTTCAGAATGGCAAACATGGGCTCGGGGTAGTTATCCCCTTCGCCCACGTTCCGGTACACTTCTTTACCGTCGAGACGGTACACCAGATCGCTGCCTTCCCACTCTACAGAATATTCGTGATAGTCATCTAATGTAGCCGGAAAGTCTTTTCTATAGCTCCACCAATCCCCTTTATCACATTCGCCCTGGCTTTTGATCGCCCCCGTAGTGAAGTGGTCTTTTTTTACGTCCCCGTGGTGCTCAAAAATATCGATCTCCCCGGATCCGGTCAGGGGCCAGCAAATGTTTTCATCCGGTTCCTGCACAGGGGGTTCATTATTTTGTGCTCCCAGGAGCCACCAGGCAGGGAACATACTGGCCTGTCCATTACCATGGAGCCGTAAGCGGGCGGTCCATTTTCCTTTGATAAACTCTTTCCGGTTTTTGGAGCAGATACGTCCGGCAACATACTCGGTATCTGCCTGCTGTTTCCCGTGCTTGTCCAGGTTGTCACAGGGGCGTTTCTCCCCAATATTAACCACTTTTATCTTAAGCGTACCGTCACTTACTTCGCGGGTACCATACTCCCCATCCGGGACATAGCACTGTAATTCATTATTTACCCAGATGCGCTGGTCCTGCCAATTGTCAGGGTTAAAGGTGTCAAAGTCATCAATAAAATCAGTTTCCCAGATTTCAACAACAGCAACTTCTTTTTGCTCCTGTTTCTTTTCTCCGGAACGGCATCCGGCAATGAGCAGGGTGATGGTAAGGGTGTATAAAATTGGTTTCATTGTTAATTTGGATTTGAGTTGGATATAACACCTTCTAAGGTAGTGATCTTAATGGAATGATCAGAAAATCGTTCCGACTGATGCTCGTCATGGCATGCGATCAAAAACATGCTGATATTTAAGCCTTTAACCGATTTATTAATTAAACCCTAGCGCTATGAGGATAATCAATAAAGAAATTACCCAATACTGGATCCATTTCCAGGCAGGAAGCGATGAACCCAACCGGGTGTATCCGCCTGTACTTATTAAGTGTTACTACAAGGATGTATTTGTTTTACAACTCAACTTCCACCCGGACCACAAAACCCTTCCGGAAAACCATTTTGATGTAAGGAATAACCTGGTGTATCTGCAGTACCCCATGTCTATGTATTACAACATAGTGGATACCCTAAGGAATGAAAAGCCCCTTTATTTCCACTGGACACGAGAATTGAATATGGGATTCCTGCGAACCGGGAAAGAACCTGTTGGGGAAGGAGAATTGGAAACAGTTTGATAGAAAAGACCATGTACTCGAGACAAACAGCCGCCAAATATGGTGGCTGTTTTGATATGTAACTCCCCGTTTTATAATTAGGATCAAGTTATCACCTGTCTTTTTCTGTGAAAAAGTTACTCACTCCCCAATGGGAAATCATATATTAGGGTAACTTACCTTTGCAAGTGAATATCGAAGCTCTGAAGTTAAACTCATCTTATGACACCTACCTATAACAAATTATGGGCCCCGGCCAAAGACAAAATACCCGCTACCCATATGGCCAAATTTTTTCGCCATGTCAATACCAAGCACGGTCTGAATTTCACTACCTATGAGGAGTTACATCAGTGGTCGATCACGCAGTTAGGTGCCTTTTGGGAAACAATTGTTGATTATTTCAATATCAACTTTGATTCCCCTTACCAACAAGCCATCACGCGGGCAATACCTTTTTACCACACCAAATGGTTCGAAGGTGCAAGTTTGTCCTATACGGCGCATATAACACGTAATTTTAAGGATCAACAAACCGCTTTGCTCTTTCAAAATGAATCGGGAGCCACCACCGCAATAAGCTGGAATGCCTTACTGCTTCGTGCAGAGCAGCTAAAGCAAAAAATGCTCGATAGAAATGTAGGCAAAGGGGATTGTGTGGTTGGATATTTGTTAAATCATCCTGACACCATTGCCGCATTTTTGGCTACAAATGCGCTGGGTGCAGTGTGGAGTTGTTGTTCCCCGGATTTCGGGATCCAAAGTGTGATCAACCGGTTCGAGCAGTTGGAACCTAAGCTGCTCCTGGCCCATACGTTTTATACCTATAATGGAAAAGCGTATCAGCAGCAGGAAAAAATAGATGCCCTTAAAAAAGGGTTGCCCAGCATTAAGGCCACCCTTGGTTTTTCAGGAACTTTGGATGAGTGGGATTTGGACACTACAGCTAAACCAGATCTCCAACCCGTTTCAGTTCCATTTGAACACCCCATCTGGGTCTTGTTTTCTTCAGGAACAACAGGAAAACCGAAAGCCATTACGCATAGTACAGGAGGAATGCTGATAGAACAATTAAAAGCCCTTTGCTTGCATCAGGATGTACACGAGGGGGAGCGTTTTTTCTGGAATACCACCACAGGGTGGATGATGTGGAATTATGCCCTGGGGGCATTGCTCTGCGGAGGGGTTTTGTGCCTTTATGACGGGGCGGCCGGTTATCCCGATCTGGGAGCACAATGGAGGTTTGCACAGCAAAATAAGATCCGCCATTTTGGAAATGGCGCGCCTTTTTATGCCCAATGCATGAAAACCCCTCCGCCAGACTTAACCACTAAAGGCTTTCCCGAACTAAAAACGCTAGGTTCTACAGGAGCACCGCTATCCGCTTCGGCTTTTGAATTTTTACAGGAACATTTGCCCCAAACCCAAATTATCTCTTTAAGTGGGGGCACTGATGTGTGTTCGGCCTTTGTAGGGGGCAACTCCATGTTGCCTGTATATGCCGGTTATTTGCAATGTCGTATGCTGGGAGCAGCCATAGCGGCCTGGGATGCATCGGGGAATGCGGTCGAGGGTGAGACAGGGGAACTTGTTATTACCGAACCTATGCCTTCGATGCCGGTATATTTTTGGGGAGATGAAGAAAATTCCCGCTATCATAAATCCTATTTTGAGCGATTCCCCAATGTCTGGTCGCATGGGGATTGGATAAAGATCGTTCCCAAAATTGGTATAGAAATGTTAGGGCGTTCGGATGCCACACTCAACAGGCATGGCATACGTATTGGTACGGCTGAGATCTATAGTGCCCTGGAATCCTTTCCTGGACTCGATGATTTTTTGATTGTTGATTTGATGGTTAAGCAGGAAGGGTTTTTGCTTTTGTTTATAGCAGTAAAACAGCCCCTTGATGCGAAGATCATTAAGGACATTAAAACCCACATACGCAGCTTGTGTTCCCCGCGACACGTTCCTGATCGCATTGTTCAGGTCCCCGAAATTCCCTATACCATAAGTGGAAAGAAAATGGAGATCCCTGTTAAGAAATTGCTTATGGGGAGTCCGCTCAATGAAGTAGCCAGTCCGGGTGCCATGAAAAATCCAAAGGCACT
>NZ_CEYNTP010000069.1:0-11898 GCF_982873095.1 Lentiprolixibacter sp.
TCTCCTGTCCCCGTTCCAACATCCAGCAATTTTCCGGTGCTGCCTAACGTTCTTCTCAGCCACGACAATTTCCGTTTGGTTCGTACTGACTTTACCCATTGATAGCATTTTTCAAAAAGGGTAGCTCTCTTATCTGAGTGGGACAGGTAGTCCTCTGATTCGTAATAGCTTTGCAAGTTTTCTGGTTTCGGAAAGGTCATCCACATATCGAGATCCGGGTGCTTTTTCAGGCTGAAGGTCTCGCCGCTAATAGCATGATCTACAACCTCGAACTCTTCGGTATTTTGTTTGGATGTCTTGACTTTGGCCAACTGCATATTGGATTAGGTTCCACGTGGAACATTATCTGCCCATGTATACCAAAAGCACGCTGATATCACTGGGCGATACACCACTTATCCTTGAAGCTTGGGAGATCGTCACGGGCTGGATTGCCTGTAATTTTTCGCGGGCTTCATAGGACAGGGATTTGATCTTGGTGTAATCAAAATTTACAGGGATCTTGATGTTCTCCAATCTTTGGAGTTTATCTGCATTGCTTTTTTCCTTTTCTATATATCCTGCATACTTTACCTGAATTTCTGCTTGCTCAAGTATGTCCCGTCCAAGCCCGTTTTCCGCAACAAACTGTTGTACTTCATCCAGTTCCAGCATATGCTCCATTCGCACTTTTGGTCTGCTGAATACCTTGTACATTTTATCCGCCTGTTTTACCGGAGCTGAATCAAGACGCTCCAGGATCGGATTAATTACGTCCGGCCTAAAACTGGTTGTTCTGAAGAAGGTCAGGAATTGCTCTGATTTCCTTTCCTTTTCCTGCACCCTTTTCAATCGCTCCTCTGATGCCAGGCCCAGGGAATGACTTTTCGGTGTCAATCTGAGGTCTGCATTATCCTGCCTTAATAAGGTCCTGTATTCGGCTCGGCTAGTGAACATGCGGTAAGGTTCTTCAGTCCCTTTAGTGATCAGATCATCAATAAGCACTCCTATATAGGCCTCGTCCCGTTTAAGAATAAAAGGCTCCTTATCATTCAGTTTCAGGTGCGCATTAATCCCCGCCATTAACCCCTGGGATGCCGCTTCTTCGTAGCCGGTGGTACCGTTAATCTGCCCGGCGAAGTAGAGGTTCTCCACCAGCTTGGTCTCCAGGGTATGCTTAAGCTGTGTAGGTGGAAAATAATCGTACTCTATTGCGTATCCCGGCCTAAAAAACTTCACATTTTCAAATCCTTTTACGGATTTTAACGCGCGATATTGTACATCCTCAGGGAGGGAGGTAGAGAAACCATTTACGTAAACCTCAACCGTATTCCATCCTTCAGGCTCAACAAAGATCTGGTGTCTGTCCTTATCCGCAAACCGGTGGATCTTATCCTCTATAGACGGACAATAACGGGGGCCTATACTTTTAATACGACCATTAAACATAGGTGATCGGTCAAAACCCTCCTTAAGAAGCTCGTGGACCTCCGGACTTGTATAGGTCATATAACAATCCCTTTGTTGTTCTAGTATAGGAGTATCCAGATAGGAAAACTTTTCTGGCTGTAAATCCCCAGGCTGAACAATCATCTGCGTATAATCCAGTGACCTGCCATCAACCCTTGGAGGAGTTCCTGTTTTCATCCTGCCACTATCGAAACCAAAGTCCGTGAGTTGTTCCGTTATCCCAGTGGCCGCTTTTTCGCCGGCCCTGCCCCCACCAAATTGCTTTTCCCCAATATGGATCAGTCCGTTAAGAAACGTTCCGTTGGTGAGGACAACCGCTTTGGCTTTTATATCTAGACCTAAAGACGTCCTTACGCCTATAATTCGACCTCCTTTCTCCAGCAACCCTTTTACCATTTCCTGGTAAAAATCCACATTAGGCGTTTGCTCTAAAGCCATACGCCATTCCTCGGCAAAACGCATGCGATCGTTCTGCGCCCTAGGACTCCACATAGCCGGTCCTTTAGACTTATTAAGCATTTTAAACTGTATGGCCGACTTATCAGTGACTATTCCGCTGTACCCGCCGAGCGCATCAATTTCCCGTACAATCTGTCCCTTTGCAATTCCCCCCATGGCGGGATTGCAGGACATTTGCCCTATGGTCTGCAGGTTCATTGTAACCAATAGTGTTTTTGAACCCATATTGGCCGCCGCTGCCGCTGCTTCAGCCCCGGCGTGGCCACCACCTACAACTATAACATCATACTCCTTTTCAAACATCTCCTTTTTGTTCCACGTGGAACATTTTTAAGTATATATCTTCCATGCGTCTCATCTCCTCTTGTTCCTCCCTAGTTCCGTCACCAAATCCCAGCAGATGAAGAACGCCATGTATCATCACCCTTTTTAATTCATCTTCGAACTCAATCTTTCTATCAATAGCGTTTTCCCTGACCCTTGGAATGCTAATATAAATCTCTGCCTCCACGTCTCCATCTTTGTTATACGGAAAAGTAATGATATCCGTAAGCGTATCATGATTTAAGAACTTCTTATTTAGGTCCAACAAGAATTCATCGGAACAGAAAATATAGGACAGCTTACTCAGGTTTTTTCCTTCTGCGTTCACCACCCTTTTTATCCATTCCGAATAAAGCTGCTTACTTGATAAGTTAAAATCGATTTCCGAATGGTACTCAATCATTGCGATTAAAGTAACGTTGCACGCGCTGTTTATATTTTTGGCGCAAAGGTAAGGCTTGTCTGTCTAAAATTTCAATTTGAGGTAATTGCTTATTTTCCCAATTCTGTGTAAATCTTAACGGATTGCTGTATTCTTGTTTACCGGTCCTGCTTTCCCTTTCCGATTTTTCTCCTTGTTTTAATGCAGCATCCTTAAGTTTTAGCAACTGATAATTAATGGCATTTAGTCGGTCTTTGGTGCGCTTTGTTATACCATTCTCTAACAAGTCTTCCTGAAACATCTGCATTTGTCGCAGGATCCGATTTGCCAACTTTCTGTCCTCGTTACTGATCATGTCCTGAAGCTGTTTTTCCAGTTGATTCTTTATCTCTTCCTGCAGTTTGTATATCTCATATAATTCCCGTAGTTGTTCCTCACTCATCTGACCTTCTCCATTAGGATCGTCTTTGCCGTTTTTGGTGCCCTGACCCTCTTCTCCTCCTTGTCTATTTCCTTGTTTCCCCCTTTCTCTTTCTTCATTGCCCTGTTCTCCCTGTGCCTGCCCTTCCTGACCTTCCTGACCTTTCTTGCCTTCTTCTTCCCCTTCTTTACCGGAGTCTCCAGATCCATTCTTCTCCATTCGTTTTTTCAACTCCTCCTGACTAATTATAATATCCTGCAGTTGCATTCCCTGCCCCTGACCTGCTCCAGGGGATAAGCTTTGTTGCATATTCTCCAGGATGTCTGCCAATAGATCTGCTAGCGTATTTGCAGCATTCAAAACGTACTGCTGATAAGATACCCCTTGGTATATTCTGTTCTCTGCAATACTCTCCAGCGATTTATCGATGTTGTAATATACTTCCGTGATCTGCTCGTTTACCACTTCGGACAGCTCCGCCCTTCTTAGTGACAAGGCAAAGAGGCTATCATCTACATGTTCGAATAACTTTCTCAATTGCTGCTGTCCCCGTACCGTCTCAGAAAACAATCCCAACTCCGCATTCACCTCCTGCAACTGATCAAACATTACTTCCTGTTTAAATGAGAAAGTAACCAGGTTGTCAAGAATCTGTCTCAACATTTCCGCATCTTCTGCCACGCTAGAGCCCCCAGCTCCTGCCGCGGCAGCCTGTTGCAATTCTTCGGCCATTTCTTTAATCTTCCTACCCAGGTTTTGTTGTCGGCTTTTGACCCCTCCTTCCGCTGGAGCTTGTTCTATGTTCTCGTCATTATCTCTAGCTGATTCATTCTTGAGTTTGTCAAGTACTCGCTCCTGCTCCCTATCAATCAGGTCCTCGTTCTTCTGATCCCGATTAATCTTTAAGGGCTTTTTTAATTTTTGATTATCCTTTTCAAGGGTGTCTAACTCCTTTCTCAATTCATCAAATTGTTTATTTACATCTTCCTGTGGTTTGGGCTGTAATTCCTGCTTTTTGCCTTCCCCTTCCTGCTTCTCGCCTAATTCATTGAGTTGTTTTGCGAGCTGAGCCGTTTTTTCTGTGACGTAATACCGCTTAGTCAGTTCCACCAATTGTTCCAGGCTGCGTTTGTTGTTTTGCTGCTTTTTGGCAACCTCTTCCAGTCGTTTCGCCAGTTCTTCCTTATTGATCTTGTCCGCTACTTTTTCCAACTCCTTTAAGAGCTTTTCATTTCTTCTGGCTTCTTCTTCCTGCCTTTCCAGGCGTTCCTTCAACAATTCATTTACCCGATCTGATTGCTCTTCCTGTGCCAGGTTATCCTTAAGCTGCCTGCTGAATTTTTCCATCATTTGTTCCTGGGCCTGTTGCTTTTTCAGGAAATCCTGTACCTGCCTTTTATCATTGAAATTAAGGTTGTTCTTTTCTTTTTGGGAGCGGTTTATTTCCTCCAACGCCTTTTGTTGTTCCCTGAATTGTTCCACTGAGTTGTCCAGATCCTTTATCAGTTCCTGTTGATTATGCAATCGCTGCTCCTTAACAGAAGTTTCATTGTAAATCATTGTGGTAAATGTCTGGCTTTTCGTTTTCTTCCCACCCCTCAAGCCGTCGTTGTCCCGCACTTCAAAATAGTACTCATATACCTCATCCGGGATAACTTCCAGGCCATCCGGGAACGTATAGTAGAATTCGTGAACTACATCGTTTAAGGGCCCTAACTCAACTACTTGTTGTTCTTGCTCCCTTCCCTTTGGATGGCAAACCAATTGCAAATTCCTAAGCCCATGGTCATCTTCGACAATTCCCCCATAATAAACATTGTTCGGGTTGAGCGTATCCTTTGCCTGGTTGACCCTGATCTTTGGGAAGGCGTCGCGGACCACCTCAAGTTCAAAGGCGAGTTCCTCGAAATTAGATACGTACTCATTACTTGTTCGTACCGTGTACTCCGTTCCCTTATTGAGCCGTTTTGTAAGTTCAAAAAGCCCGTTTTCTTCCTGAAAAGCAATCACTGTGTCCCTATCGCTAAAGGATATGGATTCCGTGTTTTTTCCCCTTATTCGCCAAATCACTTTTGTGCCTTCAGGGATAACCGCATTGCCGGTTCCTTTGATCCTCTCCGGGCTAAGTCCAAGGTAAGCCGGGTAGTCCAACTCCATTTCAAAGCCTTCCATTACCGGTACTTCCAGAGCATCTAAGTAGTACCTTTTCGATTGTACCCCTCCCCCCTTGAAGTAAAAAGTTGCATCCTTTAAAGGCGGGCTCAGCGTGTACTCATAAATGCCACCATCATTTCTTAACAAATACTCTTTTCCCTCCATCACCATATACACATCCTCCGGTATCGCAGTTCCACGTGTAGTAACCTGAAGCTGGTAGGGTTGGTTTTCCAATAATCCCTCTTCTTCGTTGAGCAATACAAAGGCAAAAGGGGCTGGGGGTTCATAGGCCAGATCATAATTCACTACCCGTTGGTATGAGCCTATGAATTCCGAAAGGTTGCCGCTTAGGTAGATAATACCCACAAGCAGCAAAGGAATTGCCAGGTACTTGAGGTATTTTAGGTTTTCCCTGAGGTCCACAGCATTTTGAAAAGGGATAGGGGACAGCTTAAATGACCTCTGGTCTATACTGGCCTGTAATAGTTCTGACTGCTCTTCGCTGTCTGCCAGGTCGAACAGATTATATAGCTTGTCACCTACTTCAGGAAAATGTCTTCCTATGATCTGTGAAGCCTGTTTATGGGTAATTCCCTTCTTTAATCTGAAAAGATAGATAAGGGGTATGCCAATTTGCCAGATAAAGAGGTACATCAACACCAGTGCGCCTGCGATAAACATCAGCAGCCTGCCTGTAGTGTCTAACCACAGCCAATACTCCAGGGAAATCAAAATGAGGGCAAACAGGGTGCCGAAGGCCAGGAAAAGCAAAATCCCTTTAAGAAGGGATTTGGTGTAATACTTCCTTCCAAAAGCCTCCAGTTTCTGCAGGATGTTGTGATAATGCTTCAAATTCCGGTATATTTATTACCAAGATACCTGTTCGGAAAGAAAGTAACCTCAAAAATATGTTAAAAAGCTCGTTATGCGCGACTTAAAGTATCTGGCAGCCCTTACCATTCCCTTATCCGCTATCGCTAGCCTGTATTTCAAAGGGCTTTGGAGTTATTTTACTCCTTTTTATGCCTTTGTTATCATCCCGGTTTTGGAGATCCTGCTGCCCGAAGATACCGACAACCTCGACGCGTCTGATCGTGAAAAGAAAAGCAACAACCTCTTGTTTGATGTCATGCTGTATCTCAATGTCCCCATAGTCTACGGCTTACTGATCATCTTTCTTATCTCTCTTACCACGGAAAACCTTGCGGGCTACGAGGTTCTGGGCCTTATGGTGTCCCTTGGCATCGTTTTGGGCGCCAATGGCATCAATGTAGGCCATGAACTGGGGCACAGGCAAAACTCCCCTGAGCGTTTCCTGGGCAAGCTTTTATTGCTGCCTTCCTTTTATATGCACTTTTATATCGAGCACAACTTCGGGCACCATCTGCACGCCGCGACCAAAGAAGACCCGGCCACTGCCAGGCTGAACCAAACGGTATATTCTTTCTGGATCACCTCTGTGTTCAGGCAGTATGCCAATGCATGGCGTATTCAAATGAGTCTCCTAAAGCGAGAGCAGCGCTCATTCTTATCTTATAAAAATGACATGCTCTGGTATACTGTTTTCGAAATTATCTTTCTCGTCCTGGTATATCTCATTTTTGGCCTCCCTGCCGTAGGCTTTGTTGTTGGGGCAGGTGTTGTTGGGTTCTTACTGCTGGAAACCGTTAATTATATCGAACATTACGGATTGTTGCGCAAAAAGTTGCCCTCTGGCAGGTACGAACGGGTAAGGGAAATCCACTCCTGGAACAGTAACCATATTATTGGGCGTATTGTTTTGTACGAACTTACGCGGCATAGTGACCACCATTACAAATCTTCAAAGAAATACCAACTGCTGGAATGCCACGAAGAATCACCTCAAATGCCGTATGGCTACCCTACTTCCATGGTAATGTCCTTTCTTCCGCCCCTGTGGTTCAAAGTAATGAATCCACGCATTCCGAGTTACATGAAAGAAGCCTGATCCCTGCTTTACTTCTGCCCGCAATAGCCCTATATTTGTGGTCTAAGAAGTGAAGATATGAGCAAGCAGGTCAGGGTTCGTTTTGCGCCAAGTCCCACAGGCCCCCTCCATATCGGGGGAGTGCGCACTGCCCTTTTCAATTATTTATTTGCAAAAAAGCACGGAGGAACATTTGTGCTCAGGATCGAGGATACCGACCAAAACCGTTATGTTGAAGGTGCCGAACAGTACATCATTGACGCCCTGAACTGGTGTGGGATCCCGTACGATGAAGGCCCGGGTAAAGACGGTGGTCATGGTCCTTACAGACAGAGCGAACGCGGAGAGCATTACCAGAAATATGCCGAGGAGCTCATTCAGAAAGGAAAGGCGTATTACGCTTTTGATTCCCCGGAAAGCCTGGACGAGCAAAGAAAAGCGCATGAGGCTGAAGGGAAAACCTTTATCTACAACTGGCATAACCGAGAACAACTCGATAATTCCCTGGGGCTCACCCCCCAGGAGACGGCTGCCCGAATTGCAGGGGGGACACCCTATGTGGTGCGTTTTCTAAGTCCGAAAGACAAAACGATTGTCCTTAAGGATGTGATACGGGGCACTATTGAAATTGATGCTAACACCCTTGATGATAAGGTCCTGTTCAAGAGTGACGGAATGCCCACCTATCACCTGGCCAATATTGTGGACGACCATCTGATGGGCATCTCCCATGTTATTCGGGGCGAAGAATGGTTGCCTTCCCTGGCCCTGCACTTTCAGTTATATAAAGCCTTTGGATGGGAACCTCCCGTTTTTGCCCACCTGCCGCTGATCATGAAACCTACCGGCAAGGGCAAGCTCAGTAAACGGGATGGTGAAAAAGGAGGTTTTCCTGTATACCCCCTGGCCTGGGAAAATTCTATGGGCTATAAGGAGTCCGGTTATTATCCGGAAGCCGTAACCAATTTCCTGGCTTTACTGGGTTGGAACCCGGGGACGGAACAGGAAGTGTTTAGTCTCAATGAGCTCACGAGCGCCTTTAGCCTGGAGCGCGTACAGAAATCCGGTGCCCGATTTGATCCCGATAAAACCATTTGGTATAATCATCAATATCTGCAACAACGGGAACTGGATGCCCTGTATTTGGATTTTATGGAAGTAACTAAGCAGATGGGGCATAGCCTGGAGCAATGGGATGCAGAATACATCAAACAGGTACTGCAACTTATCCGGGAACGGGCCAATTTCCCGACGGAGCTGTGGGATTTATCCCGTTTTTTCTTCGAAGCGCCTACGCAATACAATGAAAAGGCCGCAAAAAAACAATGGAAGCCTGCCACGGCAGCCGTAATGGGTGAACTCATTCCTGTTTTGAAAGGTATTGTTCCGTTTGACCAGCCGAACACCATTGAAAAGGACCTGAAAAATTGGATTGGTGAAGCGGGTTATGGTTTTGGTCAGGTGATGCCTCCCTTGCGCCTTGCCCTGGTGGGGGAGATGAAAGGGCCTCATATTTCCGATATTATGGCGATGCTGGGAAAAGAGGAGAGTATATCCCGGGTGGAGAAGGCCGTTGAAAAACTTGGTTAAAGCACGTTGAAAATCCAACAATATTAGTGAAGGAATGTAACAAAACTACTTCTTCTCACACTCATATAGTACTGTCTTTGCATATTCACTAACTATAATCTATTTCTACATGAACAATTTATTCCTGATCCCTGTCTATATCATAGGATTTCTCATCCTCCTGGCTTGTTTTTTCATAGTCAAGCAACAAACCGCCGTAGTAATTGAACGTTTTGGCCGTTTTCAGAGCATTCGTAATTCCGGTTTACAGATGAAGATCCCTCTGGTAGATCGCATTGCAGGCCGACTGAGCCTTAAGATCCAGCAGCTGGATGTCATTGTGGAAACCAAAACCCTTGATGATGTTTTTGTAAAACTGAAAGTATCCGTGCAGTATGTAGTTATCAGAGACAAGGTTTATGAGGCCTTTTATAAGTTGGAGTACCCTCACGATCAGATTACTTCATATGTATTTGACGTAGTCCGTGCTGAAGTGCCAAAAATGAAACTGGATGATGTCTTTGTGAAAAAAGACGATATCGCCATTGCCGTGAAATCAGAGTTACAGGATGCCATGCTGGAATATGGCTATGATATCATAAAAACACTTGTGACAGATATTGACCCTGATGCACAGGTGAAAGCTGCCATGAACCGTATCAATGCCTCGGAACGTGAAAAAATTGCCGCTCAATTTGAAGGGGACGCCGCCCGGATCTTAATTGTTGAAAAGGCTAAAGCCGAAGCGGAAAGCAAGCGTTTGCAGGGACAGGGGATCGCCGACCAGCGCCGGGAGATTGCCCGTGGTCTTGAAGAATCTGTCGAGGTCCTTAATAAAGTGGGCATCAATTCCCAGGAAGCTTCTGCCTTGATCGTGGTAACACAGCATTATGACACCCTTCAGGCCATAGGGGAAGAGACAAACACCAATCTTATTTTGCTGCCCAATTCCCCCCAGGCAGGAAGCGATATGCTGAACAATATGGTGGCTTCATTTACAGCGAGCAACCAGATAGGTGAAGCGATGAAAAACCAGGCTGCCAAAAAGAAAGACACTGAGTAGTCTGAGCGGTGAGCTAAAATCTTAATTTGACTTTTGGCGATTTCTCAGCTTGTTCAGGCCCCATTCAAGGGCTAAAGGTACAAGCTGCTTACTAAGCTTGTTTATCACTCCATACTTCAGGGGCTCCGGTTGAAATTGCTCCTGAACCAGGTGTATCCCCATTTTAAACTTTTCCTCAGCAATTCTGCGTTCCAGCTTGGCAATTTTAATTTCCAGATCCAGTTCTTCAAAGGAATTGTATACGCTAGTATCTTTCATTCTTCAAAATAATATTTCGACACGCTTCTAAGTATAGGCCTTTCCAACCTAGAGCGCAGTAGGTAAATAATAATGCCCACGATCATGTAGAAAATGCCGATGGCCAGAAATCCCTGGAACTCGCTTAGCCATAAAGCATTCAGGTAGAATCCCAGTGCAAGCGAAAGAAAGAAAAATGTTAATAAGAAAAATAGCCCAAGCAATAGTGTTTTGACAGAATTCACCACCAATTTCATGGCGAATCTGAAGGTCTGAAGTTTAAACTGTTCTGAGGTAGCGTCTACATAATCTCTCGCAGCTGATTCTGATTCGGATAAGCCTTTTTTTATCTTATCAAAAGCCATTTTATTTCTGCAGCTGAGCGTTCTTTTTCTTCAATTCTGCCAGTTTGCTTTCCAGTCCGGCGATTATATCATCGGCTTTGTAGCTCATGTTAGAAATCGACTCATCCAACTTTCTTTCGAATTCTTCTTTGTGATTCTGTGCAGATTTTGTCAATTCTTCAGTGGCCTTTGAAAGGCGCTCATTGATTTCTTCAGAGGCCTTTTTTGCTTTCTTTTTTATTTTCTTCCTTGTTTTGGCGCCTTCATCAGGAGCATATAAGATTCCTATGCCAGCACCAATTGCAGCTCCTGTTAAAAGTGCTAATAATACTGATCCGCTATCATTTGACATATCTTAAAATGTTTTTTGGTTACTCTTTATGATAAGAAGATATCTGTGGAATTTCTGTTAAAGCCTCGTTAATTCCCGTAAACATTGGAGTTGTTCTCAATCCGCTCGTACCTTCTTACCACAGATATCAATAACATACCGTTTGTTATTTTTATAGTAAATAAGTAGAATGGAGGCCAACTTTACGAAGCTCCACTAGTACATGTTTTTACAAAGGAGGATGAAATGCCCTTGCTCAGGTGCTTTTTTGCTGGATCTTGGCCCAGGTATCACGGAGGGTAACCGTACGGTTGAACACCAGGTTGCCGGGGGTGCTGTCCGGATCCACATTGAAATACCCCAACCGCTGGAATTGAAAGCGATCCCCCGGTTGAGCGTCTGCCAGACTGGGCTCCACAAATCCCGATATTATTTTCAGAGAATCCGGGTTCAGGAATTCCATAAAATCCTTGTCTTTATGGCCGTCCGGATTGGGATCAGAAAAGAGTCGGTCGTACACGCGTACTTCGGCAGGAACGGCATGGGGGACTGAAACCCAGTGCAGGGTTCCCTTGACCTTGCGAAGGCTTTCCTCTGTTCCACTACCGCTTTTGCTTTTGGGGTCGTACGTACATCGGATTTCCAGGATATTCCCCTCCTCATCTTTTGTGCAGGACTCCGCCTTGATGATATAGGCATTTTTTAACCGCACTTCACCGCCCAGTTTTAATCGGAAGAACTTTCGGTTCGCCTGTTCCCTGAAGTCCTCGTGTTCAATGTAAAGTTCCCGGCTAAAGGGGACTTCCCGGCTACCAGCAGTTTCGTCTTCCGGATTGTTCTCCGCCTGCAGCCATTCCTCGCCATCTTCAGGATAGTTCGTAATAACGAGTTTCACCGGATTAAGGACCGCCATCACGCGGTCATCGATCTTGTTGAGGTGCTCCCGGATATGGAACTCCAGCAGGGAAACATCCACAACATTCTCCCGTTTGGCAATTCCAATGGTATCGGCAAAATTACGGATAGACTCCGGGGTGTATCCCCTTCTCCTGAGCCCGGAAATTGTGGGCATCCTCGGGTCGTCCCAACCTCTAACGATTCCTTTTTCTACTAATTGGAGCAATTTCCGTTTGCTTACCACGGTATGACTTAGATTTCTTCTTGCAAATTCCCGTTGTTTTGGCCGCACCAGGTTCTTGTCCACTACCTGGTCC
>NZ_CEYNTP010000070.1:0-11790 GCF_982873095.1 Lentiprolixibacter sp.
AGCTGGTTTTGATGCTGGGGCAGACGACTACATCACCAAACCTATCAAACCCAAGGTACTTCTAAGTAAAATTAAAGCATTGTTGAGGCGCCTTAAAGATAGTGCAAACTCGGAGGTGGAAGAAGTCATGAAAGTGGGCCACATCGTGATCAACAGGGAAGAGTATAAAGTGCTTAACAGAGGAAAAGAGATCATCCTGCCACGGAAGGAATTTGAACTGCTGGCCTTACTGGCATCAAAACCCAATAAAGTATTTAAGAGAGAAGTTATACTGGATAAGGTATGGGGGCAGGAAGTTGTAGTGGGAGGCCGAACCATAGACGTGCATATCAGAAAGCTTAGGGAAAAGATAGGCGATGAACACTTCAAAACGGTCAAAGGCGTAGGGTATAAGTTTGTACTGTAATGGCAAATACCAAGGTAAAAAAGTCGTATAAATTTGCACTACGATCCTCAGGGTATATCACTTTTTTACTGTCGGTAATTTTAGGTTTGTGGCTTTGGTGGACAGGGCGAATTGCAGACGATTGGTTCTTTATCCCCGTTATTGCTGGACCTGTATTTTTGGTCTGTTTCGCCGTGATTCAAATCCGGGTAGAGCGGTTTATTTACCGCCGCATAAAGCGTATTTATGATGACGTATCCCTCCTGGAATCCAGTCCGCTGCGTTCTAATCCCGTTATAACAGACATGGCAACACTCACTAAGGAGATCGAGAAGTTTGCCAAAGACAAGAAAATTGAAATAGACACCCTGAATATCCGGGAAGAATACCGCAAGGAATTCCTCGGAAATATTTCCCATGAACTAAAGACCCCCCTTTTTACTGTACAGGGATACATCCTTACGCTGCTGGACGGCGCGATGAACGATAAGAATGTGCGCAAAAAATACCTGCAACGTGCTGCCAAGGGGGTAGAACGCCTTATTTATATAATCAAAGACCTGGACCTTATCTCCAAACTGGAGATTGGTGACTTAAACCTGAAGTTTGAGGATTTTGACATTATCGAGTTGATCCAAAATATGTTTGAACTCCTGGAGATGAAGGCATCAAAGAAAAAAATCGCCCTGACTTTTGATATGGATTACAAGAACCCGATTATGGTACATGCCGATAAGGAGAAGATACAACAGGTGGTCAGTAACCTATTGGTGAATTCCATTAAGTACGGGCAATATAACGGGACTACGGAAGTGAGTGTGGAAAACCTGATAAAGAATAAGGTGATCATCCGAATCACCGACAACGGGGAAGGTATCCCGGAGGAACACATTCCACGTATTTTTGAAAGGTTTTACAGGGTAGACAAAAGTGGAAGCCGCAAGGAAGGGGGTTCGGGCCTTGGCTTATCCATTGTGAAACACATTATTGAAGCCCATGGCGAAAAGATCTATGTGGAGAGTGTCTCAGATGTAGGATCTGAATTTTCGTTTACCCTGGAAAAGACCGAGAATACCCCCGCCCAGTCTGCTTCTGAAGCTAAACTTTCCAAGCAGGCGTGATTTTTTGTTTTTCCACTTTCTCTGCATAATGTATAGCGGTCTTGTTAACTGTAGGAGACCTGCTCATGTATTACAACTGCGGTGAGATTCTCTGACCATAGAATATATGAGGATAGATGTTTTCCTTAGTTTTGTTAAATCATTAAATCCAGTCTTTTGTGGGAAGCAAGAATAAACTCAAACGGTTTCGTGAAAACGAAACCTTTCCGAATGTAATCCAGCCTGCCAGGGAGGATGTGCTAAAGGGGAATTTCCCCCACAGGGGAAAGTGGGCTGATTTTTTTGGAAATACCAACCCCCTGGTCCTGGAACTTGGATGCGGAAAGGGCGAATATACCGTGGGCCTGGCAAGGATGTTCCCCGACAGGAACTACATTGGCCTGGACATTAAAGGGGCCCGTTTCTGGAAGGGTGCAAAAACAGCACTCGAAGATAAACTGGAACAAGTGGCCTTTCTCAGGACACAGATAGAACTGGTTGACCAGCTTTTTGGCCCGGGTGAGGTTTCTGAGATTTGGATCACGTTTCCGGATCCCCAGATAAAATACAAGCGGACCAAACACCGGCTGATCAACGAAGCTTTTCTGGAGAAGTATCGGACCATACTGAAAAAAGATGGCCTCCTCCACCTTAAGACAGACAGTGAGTTTCTGCATGGGTATACCCTCGGACTGCTGCACGGCTTGAGACATGAAGTGCTCTATGCGAACCACAACATCTATCAAAATTCCGGAAGCCCTTCAGAGGTATTGGAAATTCAGACATTTTACGAAAATCAGTATCTTGAGGAGGACAAACCAATAACCTATATTAAGTTCAGGCTAAACTAACCCATGACGCATTTGCTAATCCTGTTCTTTGCCACATACTCCGCAGCGTTTATGGCCACTGTACCCCCTGGCCTTCTTAATATGAATGCTGCAAAAACCAGTGTGGAAAGGGGAAAATCAAACGGGATTATTTTTAGTCTTGGGGTTTCCAGCATGATCATGGTGCAGGCCTATGTGGCCGTTCTCATTTCGAAATTCCTGTACCGAAATCCTGAGATAATTGACCTGTTACTCAAACTGGCGATCGCTGTATTCGCCTTTTTTGCCATTTACTTTTTCATTTCTGCCAAAAAGAAGCGGAGAGAAAAACTACACATAGACAAGGTAAGCCGCAAGAACAGTTTTCTGAAAGGTGTCGTTCTGGCTGCACTCAATCTCCTAACCATACCTTATTACAGCGGGATAAACGCCATGTGGAACGCCTCGGGTTGGATCAAATTTGAACTCTGGGACATCCTGACCTTTATTTTGGCTGCCGGTACGGGGACTTTTACCGTCCTCTACCTGTATACCGTATATTTCAACAAACTGGAAAATAAAACCAATGCGTTTTCACGGAATTCCAATTATATTCTGAGCCTGCTAATGCTGGTGTTACTTGTGATTACCATTTTCAGGATCTTCTATTAGCAGATGAACGACAAGCAAAATTTCTTTGAAGCGGTGTACGAAGTCGCGCGCAAGATCCCTTATGGGCGTGTTACTTCTTACGGCGCCATAGCGAAATACCTGGGAGCAGCCCGTAGTGCAAGGATGGTGGGCTGGGCGATGAATGGGGCCACTACCAGGGAGGATGTCCCGGCACATCGGGTGGTTAACAGGAACGGACTCTTGACCGGGAAACACCATTTCGGGGGGAGTACCCTGATGCAGCAACTTTTGGAAAATGAAGGCATTGAGGTTCGGAATGACCAGGTGGTGGATTTTTCCAGATTTTTCTGGGATCCAGCGCTTGAACTGTAGATCTGTTATTGCCCTTGGCAACGGGCTTTAATGCCCTCTTTTTCAGGAAGACTTATTCTTAAATTCCCCTTCAAAGCCTTATCTTTGCAGCCTAACACGCTTAAATATTTAGGAACCTTCTGAGATGGCAGCATTATTCACTAAAAAACAGGTTTTAGCAGCATTGGAAACCATAACAGTGCCCGGTGAGGGCCAGAATATGGTAGAAAGTGGTGCAGTCGATAATATACAGGTCTTTGGTGACGAGGTGGTTGTGGATATTACCATCAAAAACCCCAGCCTGCAAGCGCGTAAAAAAACTGAGGTGGAGATCCTTAAAGTCATCCACAGAGAAGTATACGAAAAAGCAAAAATAACGGTAAACGTAAAGGTAGACACCCCGGCAAAGACCCAGGTTAATGAGATCAAAGGGAAACCTATCCCCGGTATCCAGAATATCATCGCAGTAGCTTCTGGCAAGGGAGGGGTAGGGAAGTCTACCATCACCGCAAACCTAGCGGTATCCCTTGCCAAAATGGGATTTAAAGTAGGACTATTGGATGCCGATATTTACGGACCTTCCATGCCCATAATGTTTGATGTGGCCAATGAGCGTCCCCTGGCGGTTGACGTTAACGGCACTTCGAAAATGCTCCCGGTTGAGAATTACGGGGTCAAGTTACTGTCCATTGGTTTTTTCACCCAACCGAGTCAGGCCGTGATCTGGAGAGGCCCCATGGCTGCAAAAGCCCTGAACCAAATGATCTTTGATGCCCATTGGGAGGAACTTGATTTTCTGTTGATCGACCTGCCACCAGGTACGGGGGATATCCATTTGAGTATCATGCAATCCCTACCTGTTACCGGGGCCGTAGTGGTTAGTACGCCTCAGGAAGTGGCCCTGGCCGATGCCCGAAAAGGAGTGGCCATGTTTCAGCAGGAGGCCATTAATGTGCCCGTTTTGGGGATAGTAGAAAATATGGCGTATTTTACTCCTGCAGAACTTCCGGATAACAAGTACTATATCTTTGGACAGTCGGGTGCAAAAAACCTAGCTGAGGACCTCGATGTACCTTTCCTGGGCGAGATACCGCTGGTGCAAAGTATTCGTGAGGCAGGCGATGTTGGTAGGCCAGCAGCCTTGCAAACGGCTACACCTACAGAGAAGGCCTTCGAGGCGCTTACCCGGAATGTGGTGCAGGAACTGGTACGGCGCAATACCGATTTGCCGCCAACCGAAGCGATCAAGATAACAACCATGGCGGGTTGTTCAGCTGTAAAGAAGAAATGAGTATGACTAGTGAAGAATTAAGAAAGAAAGTTGAAATTGCCCTTGATGAAATTCGTCCGTTTCTGAAAAATGATGGTGGGGATATCTCTCTGGTTGCTATCGAAAACGGTAAAGACGTGAAGGTGCGGCTGGAAGGGAACTGTGTGGGTTGTAGTGTCAACCAGATGACGCTCAAAAGTGGGGTGGAAATGACGATAAAAAAATACGCCCCCCAGATAGAAAAGGTCATCAATATCGAATAGGACTCCCTTAAATGCGCGCCTGGTAGGTAAACAGGTGGTAATACCTTCCTTCTTGAGCAATGAGATCGTCGTGTGTACCCTGTTCTGCAATACGACCCTCCTCCACGACCAGGATCTGGTCCGCTTTTCGAATCGTGCTTAGGCGGTGTGCGATCACAAACGTAGTTCTCCCTTCCGTCAGGGAAGCCAGACTCTTTTGGATCAGGGCCTCACTTTCAGTGTCAAGATTAGAGGTAGCTTCATCCAGGATTAATATCCTGGGGTCCGCCAGTATCGCCCTGGCGATGGCGATTCGCTGGCGCTGCCCACCGGAAAGTTTAATGCCGCGTTCCCCGATCAGGGTATCCAGGCCATCTTCAAATCGGTCTGTGAATTCATTGACATAGGCAGAGGTAACCGCCTCAAGTAATTCTGATTCTGAAGCATCTGGTTTTGGAAAGAGGATGTTTTCGCGTATGGTACCTTCGAACAAAAAATCGTCCTGCAAAACCACCCCCAAATGTTGACGGTAGCTTTCGAGCTGTACTTTGGACAAGTCGTATCCATCCACCGTGATCTTACCCGTCCGGGGAATTAAAAAACTGGCTGCCAGCCCGGCAATAGTGCTTTTGCCAGAACCTGAGCTGCCAACGAGCGCTACCACACTGCCAGGCGTTACTTCAAAACTGATATCTTCCAGCACCACTTTCTCTTCCTCATAGGCAAATGAAACCCGGTCAAATACCACATGGCCCAATAGATCAGGAATTTCCAGTGTCCGTTCTTCTTCCCGGGCTTCCGGGGGCATGTTCATCAGTTCCTCAGTCCGGTCTAATCCCGCGAGGGCTTCGGTAAGCTGGCTGCCTATATTGCTCATCTGCACAATTGGGGCGATCATCAAACCGAGAAGGAAAGTGAAGGTTAAAAATTCCCCAACTGTGAGTTCTTCTACCATGATTTTGTACCCTCCTAAGCCCATGATCCCGGTAGTCGCCACTCCCAGTAGAAAAGTGGAGGAGCTGGTCATTACGGCTGTGGCCGTAAGGCTTTTCTTTATGTTTTCGTAAAGCCGGTAAACTCCCTCCTCAAAAACCAGGTGTTCCTGTTTTTCTGCGTTAAATCCTTTGATCACCCTGATGCCTCCGAGGGTCTCTGTTAGCCGGCCAGTTACTTCGGCATTGATCTTTCCACGGTTGCGAAAAATTGGGCGTATCACCTTAAAGGCCTTCAGGGCAATGAATGCAAAAATGCACAGGGGGATCAGAGCAAAGAGGGTCATGCTTGGGCTAATTTGCAACAACAGGACCAGGGACACTACAGCGGTAACACTGCCGCCAACCAACTGTACCAACCCCGTCCCGATGAGGTTGCGCACTCCTTCCACATCTGTCATGATCCTGGAAACCAGTTCCCCGGATTTGGTGTTGTCAAAGAAACGGATAGGAAGGGAGAGCACCTTTTTCTGTACCTGTGCCCTTAGTTCTGATATCATGTACTGTGCCTGAACACTTAAGATGCGGGTTAGCAGGAAAGAGGTAACCGCCTGCACAAGAATGGCAATTATTACGATTCCAACCAACAGTTTTAAGAGCTGCAGGTCCTTGTTGGGAATAATGTCATCCATCAGATATTTAAGGGACATGGGGGCAACGAAACTTGCACCTTTGCTGATGACGATGAGGACCAAGCCAATAAATACCAGGTTTCGCCTCGGCCAAATAATGGTCTTGAAGGCTTTAAGGATGCTAACTCGCTTTTCTTTCATTTAAGGTGCAGGGATAATTTGGTAGTGTCAGGCTTGTGCAAGATAGGAGAAATAAGCGGTTCTTAACAGTTGCCGCTAAGCCGGATTTTTTGCGTTAAAATTAGCAATTCCCCCAAGGGCAGTGTATTTTCATCATCCAAAATAAGCCATATATGAAATACCTTGGGATACTTTTTTGCTTCTGGTTTTTATCGTGCACCGGTGAGGCACAACAGTCTGACCTGGAACGCTGGGAAGCACATGCTGCGAATACTACTATCATTCGGGATGATTTCGGTATCCCCCATGTATACGGTAAGACTGATGCTGATGCTGTATTCGGATTATTGTATGCCCAATGCGAGGACGACTTCAACCGGGTGGAACAGAATTATATCTGGGCCTTAGGGCGCCTGGCGGAGGTAGAAGGGGAAGAAGCTTTATACAGTGACCTGCGTGCACGGCTGTTCATGACAAGGGAGGAAGCCATTGCCGCCTATGAGAGCAGTCCGGATTGGCTTAAAAAACTCTGTGACGCTTTCGCCGATGGTGTCAATTACTATCTGCATACCCATCCGGAAGTCCAACCCAGGCTGCTCACACGTTTTGAACCCTGGATGCCCATGTATTTCAGCGAGGGTTCTATAGGAGGTGATATTGAACGGGTTTCGGTCAGGAAACTACGGGAATTCTACGAAGGGGGGATCGCTTTTCCCCAGGCAGATAAAGAACATGAGGAACGCAGGAAGGCAGAGATCGAACCCCAGGGTTCTAATGGAATAGCCATATCCGGCTCCCTCACTCAGTCTGGGAACGCCATGCTCCTGATCAACCCCCACACTTCTTTTTATTTCAGGGGGGAAGTGCATGTGGCTAGTGAAGAAGGATTAAATGCCTATGGCGCCGTAACCTGGGGACAGTTCTTTGTTTATCAGGGCTTCAATGAAAAAACGGGCTGGATCCATACCTCAACCTACACAGATGTAATTGATGAGTTTGTGGAAACCATAGTAGATCTGGAAGGCAAACCTCATTATGTTTACGGGGAAGAACTCAGGCCAGTAGAGACGTTTGAGGTTAAGCTGGATTATAAAACAGAGGAAGGGCTGAAGTCCGTGCAATTTCCGGGCTACAGAACTCACCATGGGCCATTAACGCATAAAATAGGTGATCAGGCGGCAGCTACGGCCATGATGTGGGATCCGGTTAAGGCTTTGGAGCAATCCTATATTCGTACGAAGCAGGACAGTTATGCTGGTTTTCGGGAAATGATGGATATCCGGACCAATTCGTCTAACAATACGGTTTATGCCGATGCTGACGGCAATATCGCCTACTTCCATGGAAACTTTGTCCCGAAACGGGATACGATTTTTGATTATACCCAGCCTGTTGATGGTAGTAATCCCGCTACCGACTGGAAGGGCCTGCATACGGTTGATGAGAACATCCTCATCCTGAACCCTGCCAACGGATGGATACAGAACTGTAATTCCACCCCCTTTACTGCTGCATTGGAGAACAGCCCAAAACGAGAGGATTACCCGAGGTATATGTCCCTGGATCGTGAGAACTTTCGCGGGGTGCATGCGATAGGGCTTCTGAAAGACAAAAAAGGTTATACGCTGGACAGCCTAATTGCTGTGGCTCATGATCCCTACCTGCCAGCATTTGAGGCCCTTATCCCGGGTCTGGTCAATGCGTTTGATGACAGTCCGGGAGACCATCATGAGTTGGGGCCGGCCATTGAAGTTTTGCGGAACTGGGATTACCGTACCTCAAAAAGTTCCGTTGCCATGACCCTCGCCCATTTTTACGGCACCCATTACGGCAGGAAAGGGCAGAGGCCTTATCGGATGAGCGATATGGAACTCATGACCTATTTTGGAACAGCGTCCCCGAAGGAAGAAAGATTACAGGTATTTGCCGGTGTCCTGGATCAGTTGAAGGCAGATTTTGGAACCTGGGAAATGCCCTGGGGTGAAGTACACCGCTACCAGCGCCTTACGGGAGACATTCGCCAACCTTTTAGTGATGATGCCCCCAGTATCCCTATTGGCTACGCCTCGGGCAGATGGGGTGCCCTTGCCGCTTATGGTGCCCGTTATACCAACAACACCAAAAAGATATACGGGACTCGTGGAAATAGTTTTGTGGCCGTTGTGGAATTTGGTGATAAGGTCAGGGCGAAGACCATTTTGGCAGGAGGTCAAAGTGGTGATCCGAAATCTCCTCATTTTGACGACCAGGCGCAGCGCTACGCAGACACAGACTTTAAAGATGCTGCTTATTATAAAGAAGATGTACTAAAACGCGCAAAGGAAACGTACAGACCAGGAAAGCGGTAGTGCCTTACTCCTGCACCACGATCAATGATGCCTTGGAACCGGTAGAGAGCAGCCATTTGTTTGAGTAGATGAGTTTCCCGGCCTCATCGTACACATCTATTTGAGCAGTGTTGGGACCAGAGGACCCCTGGTTCAGTGCTTCGAAATCCAGGCGGTTAAAGCCTTTGTCGAGATCCACATTAATTCCCTTGAAGCTTCCGGTTAACATGATATTGGGTTCAATGACCACATCATTGGCATAAACCCGTACACGGTCCCCGTCTACATATTCGTGGTCACGGCACACCACGCCCACAAATTTTGAGGAGGTCTTAATATCTCCCAGATACATGTCGCCAAAGAATTTGCTGGACTGCCCCTGCTCGCGTTCCCCTACTTTGGGGTCGATTTTCATATCAAATCCAGCTTGTTTCAACTCTTTCTCAGGGAGCATTTTAACATTGCGTTCATTGAGGGCGTTCTTGAGGCTTACATCCGGACTTGGAGTAATGACAGAAGGCATATTCAATGCAGTGCCCTTGTTGGAAGAGCTTTTTGCATCCAGATTCTTATCAGCAGAAATTTTAAGGGGTTGTGTTTTGGGAAGATCGGTCTGGGCCCACCCAAGGCAGGAAAAAATCACCAGTAAGAACAGGGTAATAACCGATTTCATAGCCCGTATTTTTCTATAAAAGTAGCAAATACCTTACCACAACTGCATAAATTGCTGTTAAAATCGATAAATAACCTGAGGTGTACTCTCCTAATTATCAGGCCACTTCACTAACTTCAAGCCGATTTTCTTCAGAGAAGCTGGCAAACTGCTACCCTATGCGCGTTATGATTCCCAAAAGATCATTGCATTTTAAATCTTGATTTGTGCAGATCACTGTGGCTAATGGGCTGTTATATGTACTCTTTATGCATTTTTCCCGTTTAATGAGTATAGAAAAAAGAGCATCATAACGCTGACATTTATCATATAATGCCGTTGGCGAAACTTTTAGTTTTACGTGATTAATGAGCTGTATGGATGATGATTGGACAGAAAAGAGGCCATAGCGATGAAGGATAAAGAACAGGAAACAAACGTATTTATACACTCTGGTGTAGTTTCCCGGATTAGGGGAAGGTCCATAATCGTTTCTCTTGACAAGAACATCCACTGCGAGTCCTGCAGGGCAAAAGGAGCATGTGGCGTGTCTGATACCGCTAACAAAGAGGTGGAAATTATCGATGCTGACAGCGCTTTTAAGCTCAATGACCCTGTGGAAGTGACCTTAAGAAAGAACCTGGGGCACAAGGCTGTATTTTGGGCGTACATCCTGCCATTTATAATTATGATGGCTACCTTACTTTTAATGTCCTTCTTTTTTGAAGAATGGATGGCTGGTCTGGTTTCCCTCCTGGTACTTGTGCCCTATTACGCTATTGTATATGCGTTGAAGAATTATTTTAAAGAGACATTTAAGATTTCGATTCTTAGAATTTGATGTGTGATGACGGATTCTATTCTTTTTAGCGCGATTTTATTACCCTCTCTTGGTACAGCAGCGGCCTTGGTGCTGTTTGTGGTTTCCAAGAAGTTTTATATCTATGAAAACCCGCTCATTTCCGAAGTAGAGGAACTGCTTCCTGCGGCCAATTGTGCCGGTTGTGGTTACCCCGGTTGTAAAGCATTTGCTGAACAGCTGGTGAATACTGATGATATTTCAGACCTGTTTTGTCCTGTTGGGGGGAACGAGGTTATGAAAATGGTTTCAGAAACCCTTGGGAAGGAGGTCGCGGTTAAGGACCCCACAGTAGCAGTGGTGCGCTGCCAGGGTAGCTGTGAGGTAAGGCCGAAGACTACCTTATATCAGGGTCCCAGATCCTGTGCAATATCTGCCCTGATTTACAGTGGGGAGACCGATTGTCAATTTGGTTGCCTGGGTGACGGGGATTGTGTTGATGTGTGCAAGTTTGATGCTATGTACATGGATGAAGAAACAGGGCTTCCTGTTGTCATTACCGATAAATGTACGTCCTGTGGTATGTGCGTTGACGCCTGCCCAAGGAATATCATCGAAATGCGGCCCAAGCACAAACGGGATTTAAAAATCTTTGTGGGCTGCCTGAACGAGGAGAAGGGGGGCATTGCTAAAAAAGCCTGTTCTGTTGCTTGTATCGGGTGTTCCAAGTGTGTAGATGCGTGTCCAAAAGAAGCCATCGTCATAAAAAACAACCTGGCCTATATCGATCCAGAATATTGCACCTTATGCAGGAAATGTGTACCTGTATGTCCCACTCATTCCATTATTGAAACCAATTTCCCGCCTAGGAAAGAAAAAAAGGTGGAAGTTAAGGTGCCAACGAATGTTGAATCGGTAAAGCCTCAGAAAGATGCTTAAGACGTTTCCAAAAGGAGGGATCCACCCCCCGGAGAATAAACTCACCTCATCAAAACCCATCAAAAGACTGCCGGTACCTAAAACGGTCTATGTTCCCATATCCCAGCATATCGGGATTCCGGCTGAGATAATTGTCGAAAGAAAAGATAAGGTGGAAATAGGTCAGGTGATTGCGAAATCAGGGGGTTATGTTTCGTCCAATATTCATTCCCCGGTAGCGGGCACTGTTACCAAATTGGATAAAATCGTGGATACCAGGGGCTACAAGAAACAATGCATTGTCATCCGGACCGACGTCAAGAACGAGTCCAATTTTGAGGAAATACACTACCCGCTCCAGAAAGAAATCACCCTCAAGCCGGGGGAAATCCTCAAGCGCATTTCTGATTTTGGTATTGTGGGCCTGGGAGGGGCAACCTTTCCCGCCCATGTGAAACTGCACGTAAAGGAGGATAAGAAAATAGACTGTCTGATCATAAACGGGGTGGAATGTGAACCCTATCTGACTGCTGACCATCGATTAATGCTGGAAAAAGCAG
>NZ_CEYNTP010000071.1:0-11438 GCF_982873095.1 Lentiprolixibacter sp.
GCGGCGGTAAACCGGTCCGGATGCTGACCAGGCGTCAGCAATACGTCAGGGACCATATACCACCCCCAGGTCAAAAACCCCCTCCGTGGGGCGCTATGCGCCTCCTCCCCAATTTCAAAATACTAGCTAATCCTGCTAATTACCAGCATCCCAGCAAAGTAACACAGCACCCCTATTCTAATTCCAAAGGGATCTGTCAATTTCTACTATATTTATGTAGCAAAATCTTTTTTCCATGAGCAATAATCCCAGGGACGAGAAGTTCAAAAAGTGGCTCGATATCCTGCAACAAGAAAGCTGGCAGTTGGAACTGATCATTTCTGGATTTGCAATCTATGGGCTATTCATGATCATTGACCCTATTGAATTAGCCAGCCAGGAAGCTCAAAATCAAGGGAATATGTATCGAATTTTTTTGATGCAAGGCCTGATGGTCTCCTGGTATATAATCACCATAAATCTAATTGCCCATGTAATCCTCAGGGGTCTTTGGATAGGTGCCATTGGATTGCGCTATGTTTCTGGTGAAATAGACTACGAAAATTTGAAGTATAGCCCAAAATTCAAAAAGCATCTTGTTAAAAGAGTAGGATCATTCGACAATTATGTGGCAACCCTGGAGAAGTATTGTAGTATTATTTTCGCCGTTACTTTCCTGTTGGTTTTTTATTTGCTGGGTTTGTTGACGATAACATTTGCCTTTACCCTTTTAGGACTTAGTATTGATAAAGATGAAACTCCGGATTGGGTGCGATACTGGATTGCTGTCCCAACCATAATTTTTCTAGCTATTGGTACTTTCCTCACCTTTATAGATTTTGCGACCCAGGGCTGGCTTAAACGAAAAAAATGGACTACAATCTTCTACTATCCGGTCTATTGGGTGTTTAAATACCTCACCTTATCTTTTTTATACCGTCCTATGGTATACAACTTCCTGGATACCAGGTTTGGGAAACGATTAAGTTGGGTTATTGTTCCGCTCTATCTCGGTTTAACGGTTCTGGCGGCAACAGGATTCAGTACTTCCAACTATCTGGAAAAGGACATGAATTCCAATTCCTTTACTGCCAATAAAAAGAATTATATGGACGTGATTCAAAAAGAAAAACTGTTTGCAGACAGGGCCGCAATTCCTTCTAAGATTATTAGCACCTCCTATCTGAATGTATTCATAGTCTATGGCAGCACTGTAGAAGACGATGTTTTTTACTTTAATAAGGACCTTGAGCCCGCTGAAGACCGGCGGGGTATTTATTCAGCCTTCTCAGAGGGGGTATTGCCCTGGTCAGAGCGTGGAAAATTGGGGGATTACATGAAAACTATAGAAGACATGTACACATTGCAAATAGATTCTATTTCCTACAAGCCTAAATTTGTTATTGCTGAGAATAGTCAAAAGCAACTCGGTTTTGAAACCTTCATAGAGATAAAATCCATTCCAGAAGGGAAACATAATTTAAAAGTACTTAGAAAAGACCACAGAAGAGACAGTATTTACGACAGGACCATAATACAGATACCTTTCTGGTATTTCAGAGAATAGCTCAGCCCAGGCGGTTCTTATCCCATACGAAATACGGTACTGCTAATGTGTATTAATGGGGCGCTATGCGCCTCCTCCCCACAATCAACTTAAGCTATAATACAGCAAAAACAAAACAGATTGAGAAGACGTGTCTCAGGTGATAACCACAAGAAAAAGCTATCTTATATCGTCCGCAAGAACTTCTTCAACTATCCACCGGTTTAGTACCTTTGCAGTAGTTGTCCCAAAAAACCTATGAACTACAAAGAAGAGGAATACTGGAACACCGGAAGCCATGGCTTCGGTGTCCTGCTTGGCCTGATTGGCGGGGTTATAATGATTCATGAAACCCGACAGGCAGAACATCTACAGCAACTGGCTGTATGGATCTACAGCTTTTCCATCGTCCTACTCTTTTCCGCTTCAACCATTTATCACGCTGTTGCCGACCCGAGAAAAAAGAGAAAATGGCGTGTCCTGGACCATATCAGCATCTATTACCTTATCGCAGGTACTTATACTCCCGTGGCCCTTATCACCCTGGTAGACGGTAATGGATGGCTTATTTTCTACACCATTTGGGGTATAGCCCTGGGTGGCACTGTCTTAAAACTGTTTTTTACCGGTAAATGGGAGTATTTGTCCCTTTTACTGTATCTCCTAATGGGGTGGATGATCGTATTTGATTTTGCAAGTTTACTCCAGCGTACAACTACTTTCGGACTTGGACTCCTTTTTCTCGGAGGCGCATTTTATACCCTCGGAATATTCTTTTATGCTTTTAAACGCATCCCGTTTAACCATTTGATCTGGCATTTTTTCGTGCTGGGTGGGGCAATCAGCCACTGGTTCTACGTCTATCTAGAGGTGCTTCCCTAAATGTTCAGAACATAAAGTAAGCGGCAAATAACCCTAACAATATTACCAGAAGTTTCCTGAGATTAAAGCTGTGACCTTTACTGCTTTCGAACAATATTACGGTAGAAATATGAAGGAAGACACCGATTACAACGGCAGTTAAAGGTGCAAATTGCTCTTCGAGTAAGGTGTAATGCCCAGCGAGGTAGGTGCCGAAAGGGGTCATCAGTGAAAAAAACACAATAAAGAGGCCAGCCTGCCATTTTTCCAGTCTGGAATTGAGTAAAAATATACTCAGTATCAAAGCAACAGGCAATTTATGCACCAGAATCGCATACAAGATGGGTTGATTTCCTGCAATAGGGATCCCCTCTAAAAAGGCATGTATCCCCAGACTAAGAAACAAAAGCCAGGGAAATACCGTTTTTTCTTCATCAATATGCAAGTGACCGTGTTCTGCCCCCTTGGAAAAAAATTCCAGGAATATCTGCAATACAATACCCAGCATAATGAAAAGTCCGGTGCTCTTTGCGTCAGACAATGCATATACCGTGGGTAGGAGTTCAAATAACGTAATGGCAAGCAGGAAGGAACCGCTAAATGCGAGTAATAATGTAATACTCAGGTTCTTTTTTGGCTTAAGCCAAAGGACCAGGAAGTATCCAAGAAATACGGCAAGTACAGGTAACCAATAAATCATTATCAATGGCCAATCGGTTCTTTATTACCCGATAGCCCCCAAAATTAGTGTATTTTTGCCGTTATTGAAGGTATTCGCATGGCCCAGAACTTTAAAATGTTGGCAAAGTGTTTTTACGGTTTTGAACCCATTCTTGCCCTGGAACTTAAAAAGCTGGGGGCCAGCAGGGTGGAAGAGGGTTTACGCAGTGTTTTCTTCGAGGGGGACCTGGGATTCATGTATAAGGCGAATTTGTGTTTGCGTACTGCCTTGCGTATCCTAAAACCCATTGCCACATTTCAGGTAAGGAATGAAAACGACCTTTATAAAAAGATCTATGGGTTCCCCTGGGAAAAGTACCTGGAAACTGATCAAAGTATCGCTATAGATTCGGTCTTAAAATCGGAATCCTTTACCCATTCTCTTTACGTTTCCCAAAAAGCTAAGGATGCCATCGCTGATCGCTTTCGAAAAACCACAGGCAGTCGGCCCAATGTGGATACACGAAACCCGGATCTTCGGATTCATATTCATATACAGCAACATAAGTGTCATCTTTCCCTGGATAGCTCCGGGGGCTCACTTCACCATAGAGGGTACCGGTCTGCAACCAATATCGCCCCTATCAATGAGGTGCTTGCTGCGGGATTGCTACTCATGAGCGGATGGGAAGGTCGGACCAATTTTCTGGATCCGATGTGTGGCAGTGGAACATTTCTTGTTGAGGCAGCCATGATTGCTTGTAATATACCGGCGAATATCAACCGGCGTACTTTTGGTTTTCAAAGGTGGAAGGATTATGATCGCGAATTGTTTGAAACCATCACTCAGGCTGCTTTAAATAAAACCAGGGAATTTCACTATGAAATATTGGGATATGATAAGGCCCCTTCGGCTATATCCAAAGCACAGATGAATGTGGAAAACGCTAACCTCAGTGAATATATCAAGCTGGAAAAACGAAACTTCTTCGGATCTAAAAAACCTTTAAAGGGACCCTTGCATATCATGTTCAACCCTCCATATGGGGAACGCCTGAACATTGAAATGGAACGGTTCTACAAGCAAATCGGCGATACGCTGAAACAGGGATATCCCGGCACTCAATGCTGGATGATCACGGCCAACATGGAGGCCCTAAAACATGTAGGATTGAGGACTTCCAGAAAGATCAAGGTATTTAACGGCAAACTTGAGGCCCGACTAGTGCAATACGAAATTTACGAAGGCAGCCGGAAATCCAAATATCAAAATCAAAAATCGGTTTAGGAGGTATACTATTCTGAAGCCTCCTGGATTTTCTTGGATTTCTTGTATAAAGGCAGGAAATAGGAAATCGAGTAATTAAACCCAACCCCAAAATTGCTTCCGTCTGTAACCTTATTAAATCCAGGGATCCATAAATTGGGGAAACTATCGTCTTCCTTATTGCTGATTAGGAAGCCCAAACGGACACTGGCCCCCATGTAGATATTGGCAATGAGTTCTGCCTTTACGCCGAAAAGAAATTCTATCCACGAGGCATTTAACCCACTGTATTCTTGTGGTCCGGTAGTACCTGTGGCTAATCCTTCCTGATTCCAATACCGGTTGCTCGCATAGATGTTGTTGTCATTTAATCTTTTGGTAAGGGTACTGAAAGCATATCGGCCACCAATGAAAATGGTATTGTTCATACCATACCAGTTCTCATAGGTGTTGTATTCCACCCCTAATTTGATATAGCTCCCGCTGGTTGTATAATTATAGATCTCCGCTATTGCTCCACCTTCTTCATTCCCCAACTCTTCAAATTGAGTGAATTCTTCATTCCCCAATTCTGCCGCGAGGTAAAGTTTCTGAGTCATACGGAAATCACCAATAAGTTCTAAACCCGTATAGTTCTCATTCAAGAAACTGCGCAAGGGACGGCTGAGATCTGCCCCAATCCGAAGGCCATATGCCTGCCGGGTATCGGTTAATTCTTTATCCTGTTTTTCCCGAGTGTCCTGCGACCAACCAAAAGCAGTGCACAGCAATAACAGCAGACTAGTGGTATATTTTAACATGGGCACTGTCCTGTTTAGTTACTGTTGGGTTCGTTATTTCAATACTTTGTATCCAGTTCAGGGTATCTCCCGTTATCGAAGCATTCAATTCAGCATAGTTGGCGATAAACCCACAGGCCCTTGATACAAATACCTCTTCTGTACTGTATAGAAAGGAAAGGGTGTCTTTATTCCCGGTTTCCACTTCTTCCTCGTCCGCCGAATCCAGGATAAAGATAAATTGGGTATCTGGTTGATTGGGCCTTAAAGGAATAGCAATAGAATCAGTATCTGTCCTATCTGTGAAGGTATTCACCGGACTGCCTTGTCCCAGGCCAAGGATTCGCAGGCTGCTTACCGATTTTACGCTTTCCGGGTTTTGCTGATCGTAAAATCGAATGATCAGGAAAGGAGTGTCCCCATCCACACAGATATCGTCCTTCTCACAGGCAGCAAAAAACAGGATACCCAGGAGAATTATAAGGAGGAGCCAATACCTGTTCATGTTTTATTCTGACGTTTTTTCAAAAGTACAACATTTTCCACGTGGTGTGTTTGTGGGAACATATCCACCGGCTGAACCCTTACTATTGCGTAATCCGGATCCAAAAGCTGCAGGTCCCTTGCTTGTGTGGCACTGTTGCAACTTACATACACAATGCGTTCCGGGGCCGCTTTGAGTATCTGTTGTACCACTGCCTTATGCATTCCTTCGCGAGGGGGATCGGTAATGATTACATCGGGTTGCCCTTGCTCTTCCATAAACTCGTCAGTCAAAAAATCCTTAAGGTCCCCTGTAAAGAATTCCAGATTGTTCAATCCATTATGGGCTGCATTGTCCCTGGCTGCAGCAATGGCTTCGGGCACCGTTTCTATTCCAATGACCTTCCGGGCATTTTCAGAAATAAACTGGGCTATGGTCCCGGTACCGGTATAGAGGTCATAAACCAATTCGGTTCCCTGTAGGTTGGCAAAATCCTCAACTATCCGATAGAGATGGTAAGCCTGTTCGGAATTGGTTTGATAAAAAGATTTGGCCGTTATCTTGAAACGCAGCCCTTTCATGCTTTCGTAGATATGGTCATTGCCGGCATAACATACTATTTCCTGGTCGTACAAGGTATCGTTCGCCTTACTATTGATCACATATAAGAGGGAAGTTATCTCAGGGAAGCGTTCCGATAGGTGATCCAAAAGGGATTTCCGTTTGGTGGGATGGTCTTTATAAAACTGTATCAAAACCATTACCTCCCCTGTAGAACTGGTACGGATCATCAGGGTTCTCAAAATCCCCGTCTTGTTCCTGGGATTAAAGAACGGGATACCCTGTTCTGTAGCAAACTGCTTTACTTCCAGGCGGATAGCATTGGAGGGATCCTCCTGCAAATAGCAGTTTTTTATGTCCAGAACCTTATCCCACATCCCCGGTATATGAAATCCAAGAGCGTTTCTGTCGCTGATCTCCGCTTCTTCCGCAATTTCTTCTTCGGTCAACCATCGGCTATCCGAAAAGGAGAATTCCATTTTATTGCGGTAGAAATAGGGTTTGGGTGCTCCGAGGATAGGGGTAACTTCTGGCAATTCCACCTTGCCAATCCGGGTTAGATTATTGACCACCTCCTGTTGTTTGTAGGCTAACTGGTGCTCATAGGCCATGTGCTGCCATTTACAGCCGCCACAAACTCCGAAGTGTTCGCATTTGGGGGTTGTGCGTTTTTCCGAACGCTGCTGAAAATCAGTAGCAACCCCTTCATAATAGGCCTTCCTTCGCTTTGTGGTTTGCACCGTAACCACGTCTCCCGGGACAGCATTCGAAATAAACAGTACGCGGCCGTCTGGAGCTTTTGCGATTGCCTTTCCCTTGGCCCCGGCACCTGTCACCTCGATATTTTCAAATACTAATCGCCTCTTCCGTTTGCGCATAGGGCAAAAGTAAAATCTTTTTAACGAAGGAAAGGAAACAGGGGTGTAAATATTACGTTTCGGCCACCTGTTTGACCGGTATATGGTTTTATAAAGCGCCCAAATATTTGTAATTTTGAGGCGCTCCATGGATGATTTCTCTCCTTAAGAAGGAATGGTGAAGGTTTTACATTATTTTTCTTGACATGACGAAAAAAGAAAGATTTACTTCTCAGGAAGCAATCGCTTTAGAAGAGAAGCACGGTGCTCAGAATTATCATCCATTACCCGTTGTCCTGAGCAAGGGAGAAGGGGTGTTTGTTTGGGATTTGGAAGGAAATAAATACTACGATTTTCTTTCAGCTTACTCTGCTGTTAACCAAGGCCATTGTCACCCCAAAATCATCGGGGCTTTACAAGAACAGGCAGAAAAACTTACCCTTACTTCCCGTGCATTTTACAACGATATGCTGGGCCGTTACGAAAAATTTGTAACCGACTTTTTTGGGTATGACAAGGTACTGCCTATGAATACCGGGGCCGAAGCAGTGGAAACGGCGATCAAACTGGCCCGGAAGTGGGGATATGAGAAAAAAGGCATCCATGCCAATCAGGCCAAGGTAATTGTATGCCAAAATAATTTTCATGGCCGTACGATTACCATTATTTCAGCATCCAATGATCCTGTTGCTACAGAGAATTTTGGCCCGTTTACTCCGGGTATCCTGTCCATTCGATATAATGACCTGAATGCTCTTCAGGAGGTTGTTGAAGATGAAAAGGTGGCCGCCTTTCTGGTGGAACCCATTCAGGGTGAGGCTGGGGTATATGCGCCGGATGATGACTACCTGAAAGAGGCCTATAAGTTATGCAAGGCCAATAATGTACTCTTTATTTCAGACGAGGTCCAAACAGGTATTGCAAGGACGGGCAGGCTGCTGGCCAGTTGCGGGAATTGCAAATGCAAGGATAAACTCTGCAGTAATGGGACACCCGACGTCAAGCCGGATATCCTGATTCTGGGTAAGGCACTGTCTGGTGGGGTATTCCCGGTATCCGCGGTACTGGCAAACAATGAGATCATGGAGGTCATTCGCCCTGGGAACCACGGTTCTACATTCGGGGGGAATCCCCTGGCCTGTGCTGTTGCTATGGCTGCCCTTCAGGTAGTAAAAGACGAAAATCTGGCAGAAAATGCAGACCGTCTGGGGAGGATTTTTCGGGAAGAAATGAATAAACTTATCCAGAAGTCACATTGGGTAAAACTTGTACGGGGAAAAGGGTTGCTCAATGCCATAGTAGTGAATGATACGGAAGACAGTTCAACTGCCTGGGATATCTGTGTCGCCCTCAAAGAAAACGGTTTGTTGGCGAAACCTACTCATGGCAATATCATTCGCTTCGCGCCACCGCTGGTGATGACCGAAGAACAATTGTACGAATGTATTGGCATTATTAGCAAGACGATTCTGGAGTTTGAGCATAAATTTGCCACCGAAAAAGGATAACCCCTGACATTAATGCATAAAAAAACCCTGGAATTATCCAGGGTTTTTTTATTTCCTAAATATTTCTTAGGAACGTATCTCTTTAATTCTTGCCTTCTTACCGGTAAGACCTCTGAAGTAGAAAATACGGGCTCTGCGAACTTTTCCTCGCTTGTTTACCTCGATTTTCTGCAGTGCCGGCATATTAACAGGGAAGATCCGCTCAACGCCAATAGTCCCAGACATTTTTCGGATGGTAAAGGTTTCTGTTGCACCAGAACCTCTTCGCTGGATCACAACACCACGGAAAAACTGTGTTCTTGTTTTTTCACCTTCCTTGATCTCGTAGTATACGGTGATGGTATCTCCGGCGGAAAACTCCGGAAATTCTTTTTTTGCCACAAACTCGTCTTCAACGAATTTAATCAATGATTCCATTTCTGAATTTTTAGATTTGATCAAAACCAACATTCACGGTTTTCGCCAGCGGTTGATTTTAATAGAATGCAAAAATAGCTTATAAATTATAACCGGCAAGGGTTTTTGAGAAATTTTTATACCCCGTCAACAGGGCTATTTAAGTAGGTCGGGCCGTTTTTCTTTGGTACGTTTCAGCGCCTGTTCTTCCCGCCATTTTTCAATCTCTGGGAGATTGCCGCTGAGTAATATCGGAGGAACTTCTAATCCCTTGTATTCCCTGGGCCGGGTAAAAACTGGAGGGGCAAGCAGGTTGTCCTGAAAGGTGTCTGTAAGGGCAGAAGTTTCGTCGTTCAACACCCCTGGCAATAGTCGTATAATACTGTCGGCCAGAACGGCAGCTGCGAGTTCCCCGCCAGAAAGCACGTAATCTCCTATTGATATTTCGCGTGTCACAAAGGCGTCACGAACGCGCTGGTCCACACCCTTGTAGTGTCCGCAGAGGATAATGATATTCTGAAGCAGGGAAAGGCTATTTGCTGTTGGTTGATTCAGGGTTTCTCCATCCGGGGTCATGTAGATGACTTCATCATAGTCCCTTTCTGCCTTCAAGGCTGAGATACAACGGTCTATAGGCTCGATCATCAATACCATGCCTGCGCCCCCTCCGAACTGGTAATCGTCTACCTGCCTGTAGGAATCATCTGTATAGTCACGCAGATTATGAAGATGTACCGAAACCAGTCCTTTATCCTGTGCACGCTTCAATATCGAAGCCTCAAATGGACTTTGCAGCAATTCCGGAAGTACAGTAATTATATCAATTCGCATTATATCTGGTCCTACTTGGGATTTTGTGATGCCGGGGCACTCCAAAAATAATGAAAACAATGGGTGTCTTTGGTCCAACCCATTTTTGTATAGAGTTCCTGGGCAGGGTTATCCGTTGCTGTTTCCAGCGCGAGGCCCTTACCTCCCTGTTCTATGCAATATTGCTGCGCAGTTGCCAGCAAAGCCTTGCCAACACCTAGCTTTCGAAAATCCGGTGCAACGAACAGGTCGTTTAATATATAGATTCGTTGCAGACTTACCGTACTGAATGAGGGAAAAAGCTGGGTAAACCCCATTGCAGTTTCCCCATCTAAAGCCACGAATACTATAGATTCACTGCGAGCAAGTCGATGACTGAGGAATTCTTCCGCCGCATGCAAATCCTGTGATTGCTTGTAAAAAATACGGTATTGATCTAAGAGTGGGGCAATCAGTTGGACATCATCTGCTGAGGCACGGACAATCTTCATGTCATCAACAGCAAATGCTGTACACTATTTTGATTTTTTGTACTTGAGGATCTCATCCTGCAGTTGTCTGCTGATCTTTTGTTCCCGCTCAAGTGCCCTACGACGATGGTCTTCATATTCCTGTTCCAACTCAGACAGGCGGACTTTAGCTTCCTGAGTGAGGTAATTACTATTGCGAAACCTGTAGATAAACAAGAGCAGTAAAAGGAAAAGAACGGTGATCATGGTCCACATAATCAGGTTATAGCTTCCTTTGCTAACCATCAAACCAAGGAAAGACATGCTGTCTTTTTCTTCCGTCACCTTGTTTAAGTTAGAGGTGGTTTGTTCCAGCTTATCGTTCAGGGAGGCAATAGATGCTTCATTTCCCGCAATTATCGCCTTCAATTCTGCTTTGTTCTTGTTGAAAGCCTCCAGCGTATCTTTAACGTTTTGTCGGAGTTTGTCCAGATTCAGGGTCCGAACTACCTCATAACGTCGGCCCTCGGCCCGGTAATTCCCCGATTTCTTATCTACGAATTCGAATTGACTGTCAATAGTGCCACCATCCAGAGAAGGTTCTTCGGTCTCTGACTGACTTTGGGCAAACTGAAGGTTGCCAATCAGTAAGGCTGCCCCCAGGAGGAGTATTTTTAAACTGTTCATTGTTCTGGTCATGAGGTTAAAAACATGATTTAGGGAGAACTAAAGTACTTTAATATTCTCAATTAAGAAAAAAAAAGCAGGGCATACGCGATGGGGAGCCAGGCGAAGCCTTTCCCATACTATTAATAAGCCTTGGAAAGCTCATTAATAATAGCTAAACCGCCTTACCCTGGCCAGGTATTTGGCCAAACGGATGACCTGGTGGGCGTAGCCAAATTCATTGTCGTACCAGACATACAGGACAATATTCTTGCCATCTGCAGAAACCAGGGTGGCATGACTGTCATATATCGCGGGGGCATTGGTTCCCACAATATCCGTAGAAACCAATTCGTTGCTAAGTGAATACTTTATTTGCTCAACCAGATGACCTTCCAGGGCATACTTCTTCAGAATGGTATTAAGGCTCTCTTTTGATGTTTTGGTTTTTACTTCCAGGTTGAGGATCGCCAGGGAGCCATTGGGTACGGGTACCCGGATGGCATTCGAAGTGAGTTTACCCTTAAGGGCAGGTAATGCTTTTGCAACGGCCTTTCCGGCTCCAGTTTCTGTAATTACCATATTCAGGGCCGCGGCACGACCCCTGCGGTACTT
>NZ_CEYNTP010000072.1:0-11419 GCF_982873095.1 Lentiprolixibacter sp.
TTCATAATGGGCTCCATCAGCACCGATCTGGCTGCCTTAGCTGCCGTCTTGTATCCCATTTTGGCAGCGAGCTCGAAGGAAAGCGAATCTGAATCCACCGGGTGGAACGAACCATCCTTCAGGGTGATCTTCATGCTGTCCATCTCAAAGCCAGCCAATGGGCCGTTCTTCATGGCTTCCTTAAAGCCCTTCTCTACAGAAGGAATATATTCTTTAGGAATATTACCGCCCTTGATCTCGTTGACAAAAACAAGGCCCGATTCTTCGCCTTCAACAGGCTCCATGGTAAATACAATATCTGCGAATTTACCGCGGCCACCCGTTTGCTTTTTATATACCTCACGGTGGTCGGCCGCCCTGGTAATGGCTTCTTTGTATTCTACCTGGGGTTGTCCCTGGTTCACATCCACCTTGAACTCACGCTTGAGGCGGTCCACGATGATATCCAGGTGCAACTCACCCATACCCGATATGATGGTCTGCCCGGAGGCTTCATCCGTCTTCACCTGGAAGGTGGGATCTTCTTCAGCCAGTTTGGCCAGAGCCATACCCAGCTTATCCACATCGGCCTTGGTCTTGGGCTCCACAGCGATACCAATAACCGGATCCGGGAAGATCATGCTTTCCAGGATAATCGGGTGCTTCTCATCAGAAAGGGTGTCCCCGGTCTTGATGTCCTTAAAGCCAACCGCTGCCCCAATATCTCCTGCTGAGATCGACTCAACGGCGTTTTGCTTGTTGGAGTGCATCTGGTAGATCCTGGAGATACGCTCTTTATTTCCGGAACGATTGTTCAAAACATAGGATCCCGCATCCAGCTTACCCGAATATGCACGGAAGAAAGCCAGCCTTCCTACAAATGGATCTGTGGCAATTTTAAATGCCAGGGCAGAGAAGGGTTCCTTTATGTCTGGTTTACGGCTAATTTCATTACCGGTATTGGGATCGGTACCCACTATAGCTTCCTTGTCCAATGGAGAGGGAAGGTATCGGCATACAGCATCCAGCAGGAACTGGACCCCTTTGTTCTTAAATGCAGAACCACAGATCATTGGGATAATACTCATATCCATAACCGCGGCTCTCAGGGCAGCGTGCACTTCGTCTTCTGTAATGGAGTTCTCGTCTTCAAAGAATTTCTCCATCAAATTTTCATCGTATTCAGCAACTGCCTCGATAAGGTTGGCCCTGTATTCGTGAACCTCATCCTCCATTTCAGCAGGAATATCGATCACGTCGAATGTAGACCCCATATCTTCTTCATGCCATACAATGGCACGGTTCTTTACCAAATCCACAATCCCTTTGAAATCGGCTTCTTCCCCAATGGGCAGTACAATTGGTACAGCATTGGATTTCAGCATGTCCTTCACCTGGTTGCATACCGCAAGGAAGTTGGAACCCTGACGGTCCATCTTGTTAACAAAGCCCATTCGCGGTACTTTGTAGTTATCGGCAAGCCTCCAGTTGGTTTCTGATTGGGGTTCCACACCGTCCACGGCACTGAAAAGGAATACCAGACCATCCAGTACACGCAGGGATCGGTTTACCTCAACGGTAAAATCCACGTGGCCGGGAGTATCAATAATATTGAAATGATACGGTTTGGATTCCGGAGTCATCTGTCCGTTACTTGTAGGGAAGTTCCAGGTACAGGTGGTAGCAGCAGAAGTAATGGTAATACCTCTTTCCTGCTCCTGTGCCATCCAGTCCATAGTGGCGGCACCATCGTGCACCTCCCCTATCTTATGACTTACCCCTGTATAGAAAAGGATACGCTCCGTAGTGGTGGTCTTACCGGCATCGATATGCGCGGCAATCCCGATATTTCTTGTGTATTTTAAATCTCTAGCCATTTTTGAAATTAAAATCTGAAGTGAGAGAAAGCTTTGTTCGCTTCGGCCATTTTGTGGGTATCCACCCGCTTTTTAACTGCCGCGCCTTCCTCACGGGAAGCCGCCAGGATTTCTGCAGCCAGTTTCTGGGCCATTGATTTTTCATTTCGTTTGCGTGCAAAACTGATCAACCATTTCATTGCGGTTGATATTTTGCGGTCTGGTCGGATCTGCATAGGAATCTGGAAGGTAGCTCCACCCACCCTTCGGCTGCGCACCTCTACGTGTGGCATCACATTGGATAAGGCGTCTTTCCAGATCTCAACGCCGGATTTCTCTTCATCCGTTTTGCGCTGCTCCACGATATCTATGGCATCGTAGAATATTTTGAAGGCAACCGACTTCTTCCCGTCCCACATCAGCATGTTTACAAATCGCGTAACCAGCTGATCATTGAACCGTGGGTCTGGTAAAAGGGGCCTTTTCTTTGCCTGTCTTTTTCTCATCGTTCTTAATCGTTTACATTACTGTTTCGGACGTTTGGCACCGTACTTGGATCGCCTCTGGGTCCTGCCAGCCACACCGGCAGTATCCAAAGCGCCACGTACAATATGGTACCTTACCCCTGGTAAGTCCTTAACCCTTCCGCCTCTAACCAATACTATCGAGTGCTCCTGTAAGTTGTGCCCTTCGCCCGGGATGTATGCGTTCACCTCTTTTCCGTTCGTCAACCTTACCCGCGCTACTTTTCGCATAGCCGAGTTTGGTTTCTTCGGTGTAGTGGTGTATACCCGCGTACAAACCCCTCGTCGCTGGGGACACGAATCCAAAGCAGCCGATTTACTCTTCTTGGTAATTGTGGCCCTTCCTTTTCGTACTAATTGTGAAATTGTTGGCATACGTTATTATATGTGTAAAATCTACCCTCGTTTAAGGGCTGGCAAATGTACTAATAATTCGTTATAATTCAAATGCCTTGGAATTTATTTTATGTGAAAATTAAATTTCCATGAAATGAGCAATGATCAGATCGGGAGGCCAGGTCACTATGAAAAGTATACCTTATTATATATAGGGGACAAGAAGCGGTTAGATTGCGGATATAATTAAGCGGGTATCCCGGCGTGATTATTTAATTTTAACAGTACTCCAATTGTCCTGCATATTTGACAATTCTCATGAGCTACTTCTTCCACTTCGACAATTTCAAGCGGCATTTTTTGATTTATATGTAATTTTTCCTGACAGGCGCAGTCTAGTCGTGCAGAAAATGCGAAGTCCTGTCCTCAAGGCGCCATTTCCTTCTTAAAGTTTTATTAAAATAAGTTTGGATTATTAACATGAAATTATGATTTTCGCATTTAGCTAATTCAAACAATTCAAAAATGAGAACAAATTTAAATGGAATCTTAACGCTGCTTTTGGCGTTTGTGGTGCATTTGTCATTTGCGCAGGAAAAGACGATTACTGGTACGGTAACGGACCAGGATGGTTTGCCTCTACCCGGGGTTAACATCGTCGTAGAGGGGACCACTACCGGTACCCAAACGGATTTTGATGGAAATTATGCCATTAGGGCTAGTGTAGGGCAAAGCCTTCTCTACTCCTACATCGGGCCAAGAGATGTCAGAAGAACAGTTGGCGCATCCGATGTGATTAATGTACAGATGGCGGAGGATGCCCAGGCCCTCGAAGAGGTAGTTGTGACGGCACAGGGTATTAAGAGAGAAAAACGAGCGCTGGGTTATGCAGTGACTTCTGTAGGTTCTGAACAATTGGAGAGCAGGACAGAAGGAGATGTCGCCCGGGTACTTTCCGGAAAAGCAGCCGGGGTTCAGATTACCGCTGCAGGGGGTGCTTCTGGTTCGGCGACCAACGTAACTATTCGTGGTCTCAGTTCCTTTACCGGAGGAAACCAGGCCTTGTTTATTGTTGACGGGGTACCTTTCAGTAATGACACCAACGCAACCGGTAGTTTTATTGGAGGTAACACAGGTTCTTCACGTTTCCTTGATATTGACCCGAACAACATTGCCAGTGTGGAAGTGTTGAAAGGTCTGGCTGCAGCTACGCTGTATGGTACGCAAGGACGAAACGGGGTGATCCTGATTACTACAAAAGCAGGTGCGGCTACAGGTGGAGCGAAGAAAACGGAAATTACCGTTAACCAGTCGTTCTTCACCAACGAATTCGCTTCTGCTCCTGATTATCAGGATTCTTATGGTAACGGATTTGACCAGGCGTTTGGTTGGTTCTTCAGTAACTGGGGGCCCAGCTTTGACCGTAACGGTGTTGCAGGATGGGGGAACCCAAATGCTTTTGCTTCTCGTTGGGGGCTTCAGCAGGATGGTACTATCAACCACCCTTACTCCGTAACCAGTGTACAGAAAACGAGGGATGCTTTCCCGGAACTTCAGGATGCGCGGTACGCGTGGAGGCCTTACAATTCAGTTGAGAATTTCTTTAAGCCTGGATTCGTTCTCAATACCTCTGTTAATGCAGCAGGGGGATCTGAAGACGGTAAAACAGCCTTTAATATTAACGTAGGGTACCTGCAGGATGAAGGGTTTACACCCGGCAACTCCCTGAACAGGGCCAACGTTTCTATAGGTGGACGTGCAGAACTTACCAACAAGTTTACGATCAGTGGAGCCATGAACTACTCCAGAACGGATTACCGAACACCTCCGATTGCCTCCAGTAGGGGTAACGGAACGGATGGTCTTTCTGTTTATGGTAACGTACTGTTTACACCGCGATCCGTGGACCTTATGGGGCTGCCATTTGAAAACCCTATTGACGGATCCAGTGTATACTACCGTAATGGTAACGATATTATCAACCCACGTTGGACAGCCAAGAACGTAACCTATCGTCAGCTGACCAACCGCTTCTTCTGGAATGCACAGTTGAACTACGCCTTGAATGACAACCTGAACGTTAACTGGAGAACAGGTCTGGATTTCTACAACGAGCGTAATATCAACGGTTCCAACAAAGGTGGGGTTGAATTTAACCAGGCGATCTTCGGATTCCTTGACACTTACGATAACAACAACACCATCTGGGAGCACTTCTTTTCTATCAACGGGGATTACGACCTCTCAGAGAAAATGGGGCTGACCTTCACAGCTGGTGCTACTTCCCGTCAGGATTTCTATGACAGGAGTGGGGTGGCCAGTACCGGTCAGATCGTATTCGGAATCAAAAGGCACTTCAACTTTGAAAACCAGACACCCATCCAATTTTCTCAGAAAAGGAACATTGTGGGGCTGCTGGGACAGGCCACTCTGGATTACGACAACATGTTGTTCCTGAACCTGTCTGCAAGGACAGACTGGGTATCTAACCTTTCTTCCGAAAACAACAACGCCACGTATCCTGGTGTTAGTGTTTCCTTCCTGCCGACAACAGCTTTCGACGGGTTGAGAACGGATAACGGAATCAACTTCCTTAAAGTTAGGGCCAGTTACGGTACTTCTGCCAACTTCCCAACAGGATATCCGACTATCAATGTAGTGGAGCAAAACACATTGGTATACGGTGAAGGTGGTGAGGTTACTACAAACCAGATCGACAACTTCCGTGCTAACCCGGACTTAAAGCCTGAGGTTCTTGAGGAATATGAAGTGGGTATTGAATCTCGCTTGTGGCAAAACAGGATTTCCCTTGACCTTACGTATTTTGACAGAAGGACGAACGACCTTATTGTAAGGGAGCCACTGCCTCCTTCTTCAGGTTTCTCTTTCACACAGAGTAACATCGGGGAGATCAGCAACAAAGGTTTTGAAGCTGACTTAGGTATGGACATCTTCAACGGCGAGGACTTCAGCTGGAATTCACGGGTGAACTTCTTTACCAACGACGAGGTGGTTACCGAGCAGGATCAGGATTTCATTGCCTATGCAGGTAGTTTAGCTGTAGGAGGTGGACTCTTCAGAGGATCCAACGCAGCGATCGAAGGGGAATCACTAGGTACTATTGTAGGTACGGCTATTGCCCGAGATGCTGATGGCAACTTCCTGGTTAACGCTGGTGGTAGCTATGTGGTAGCTGAGCAGGACCTGGATGGTAATGTACCCATCATCGGGGATGCAATTCCAGACTATACAATGAACTTTATCAACACCCTTCGCTATAAGAATTGGAACCTTGGTTTCCAGATCAACCACGTGAAAGGTGGGGACATGCTTTCCAGTACAGTAGCTGTATTGCTGGGTAGGGGTCTTATCGTAGAAACGGAAGACCGTTTGAACACCTACGTTTTACCAGGTGTACAACAAGCTACAGGTGAAACGAATACTAGGCAGATCAATAACTCTACCTACTTCTTCAGCAACCTGTTGTTCGGTCCTACTGAGACAAGGATTTACGATGCTTCTGTAATTCGTTTGCAGGAACTTTCACTGGGATACACTTTCCCATCCAAGTTCTTAGACAAGACCCCATTTGGATCGCTTTCCATCACTGCCCAAGGATTCAACCTGTGGTACGATGCATACAATATGCCTGATGGTGCTAACTTTGATCCAAACGTACAGGGTGTAGGTATTGGTAACGGTCGAGGCTTCGACTTTATCAACGGACCGAGTTCAAGAAGGTATGGGATTAGTATTAAAGCTTCATTCTAATAAAAATTGTTAATGATTTCAGACATTATGAAACGAGTATTAAAATATATAACCGTTGTCTTGATCGCAGGAGGCTTTATCTCATCCTGTGAAACAACAGACCTGGACTTGAGAGTAAGTCCAAATGACCTTGCCGCGGACCAGGCAGATCCTAATTTGTTGTTGAATGCCATTCAATTGGCCTATGCTTCAAATATGGATGATTTGAATGATCTTGGTGCCGAGGTAACACGAATCGACTATATGTTTGGTCGAGATTATTTCAACAACTACTCCGGGGCTACCCTTAATGGAGTATGGTCGCGTACCTACAGTAGTGGGGGTACCATACCCGGTGACTTTGTAAGTGCAGGTATCTGGACCAACGTAGATGCCCTTATCGCCATTGATGCGGAGAGTGATATCGACTATTCCTTCCACATTGGTGTGGGACAGGCGCTGAAAGCACACATGCTTATGCTTATCACGGATTATATTGGTGGTGCTGTATTGACACAGGCCGCTAACCCGTCTGAGTTTCCACAGCCTATCTTCGATGATGGACCAACCGTTTATGCGGGAGCCCTTGCTCTGCTGGATGAAGCCGAAAGCCGTTTAACCGGTGCAAGTGCTACTCCTGGTGTTACAGACCTCTTTTACGGGGGAGATACTGACAAGTGGATCAAACTGATCAACACTTTGAGATTGAAAGCGTACCAGACCACTAACAATGTATCTGCCTTTAACGCGGTCATTGCAGGTGGTAATTTCATCTCCGACAACGCAGATGACTTTGAATTCCAGTACGGGGTTAGTGAATTGCAACCAGACACACGTCACCCTGATTTTGCAGCTGACTATACGCCCAGTGGTGCGAATATCTACCAGTCTAACTGGATTATGAATGAAATGCTTGTAAAGGGTGATCCAAGGATCAGGTACTACTTCTACCGACAGGTAGATGCCACTCCTGGTGCAGATGCTCCGCCAGATGAAGAGACATTGGCGTGTTCCCTTGAAGTTCCGCCATTACACTGGACGGATGGAGGTTTCACTATCTACTGTAGTGTGCCCAATGGCTACTGGGGAAGATCTCATGGTAACGACCAGGGTACACCTCCGGATAACTTTACCCGGACAGCTGTAGGAGTTTATCCTGCTGGTGGGCGCTTTGATGACAGTAGCTTTGGCAATGTAGGATTAGGCCTTGGTGGTGCTGGTGCAGGTATTGAACCTATTATCCTGGCTTCCTATGTAGACTTCTGGAGAGGCGATATGGCGGCTTCTGACGCAGATAAGGCCAACTTCCTGAGGGCTGGACTGGAAAAGCATATCGAGAAGGTACAAGGATTTGGTGCCCTTGATGGTAATGCTGACCTGTCTTTTGAGCCAGATGGTGCTGATGTAACGGCCTATATTGACGGTGTAGTTGCTGACTTTAACGCAGCTACAGGCGATGACAAAGAGAACATCTTTGCAGAACAATACTGGATTACCCTGTACGGAGGTGCAGCCGAATCCTACAATTACTATCGCAAGACAGGTTATCCGACTACCTTGATTCCTAACTGGGAATTAGATCCAGGACCGTTCCCAAGAACCTTCCTGTTCCCTCAAAATGAGGTAATCACGAATCCTAATCTGTCTCAACGTACAGATATGACCACGCAGGTGTTCTGGGATACTAATCCTCCAAGTCCAACATTCCCACCAGCTAACTAAAAAAGAAGAACAATGAAAAAGTTTATAAATAGAATATTAGTAACCTTGGGTGCCGGATTGCTCATTACATTCACGGCATGCGAAGAAGGCGACAAAGTGTTTGATGATATCAGAGATCAGGAACAACGTGGAGCTATTCTGAGAACCATTGAGATAATTGAGGCTGAAGCCTTGTATGACGTGGGTAACCAGGTCATCTCAGGTGGTGGATTTTCTGTAGTCCTCGAAGAACAAGACCAGGAAGGTGGTGATTTACTCTCCTCTGTAGACGTTTATATCGGATTCCGCGATAACACTGCTGGAGGTACCGACAATGACAGGGACGAAGTATTATCAGGTTCTATACCAGCCTCAGCCTTTGCTGCTGGAGAATTTGGACTCCCCAGAGTTTCCTATTCAATAACTGCAGCTGAAATGCAGACTGCATTGGGATTGAGCGGAGACCAGATTTTCGGAGGAGACCAGTTTACGATTCGTTTTGAATTGAACCTTACTGATGGTAGAAGCTTTTCAAGCGATGACAATACGGGTACCCTTACCCAGTCATTCTTCCGTTCTCCCTTCCTCTACACCACAAACGTAGTATGTGCTCCTTCAGTACCTACTGCCGGTGACTGGACATTTGATCTGCAAGATTCCTACGGCGACGGATGGAATGGTGCAAGTCTTACGGTAACCATAGATGGTACGGCTACTGAGGTAGGCCTTGACTCTGGTTCTGGTGCTCAGGTAATCGTTAATGTACCTGCAGGGTCAGAAGTTATTTCTATCGTATATAACTCCGGAGCCTGGGATTCAGAAGTTACCTTCCAGGTTACTTCTGCTAACGGAAATACCGTTCTGGACCTCGGTCCTAACCCACCGGCCGGAGAAGAACTCTTGGATTACTGTCCAAATAACCTATAACAAAACTCATTTTGTTAAAAAAAGGCCCAAACAATGTTTGGGCTTTTTTTATTGCCGGCCTCTAACTAACAGGAGGGTAATTGGCAGCTGCCACCAAATTGCATTACCAAATTCCTTATTTTTGTAATCCTCAGCCCAATGAAGAACTGACAATAGTAGAACTCCATGACAAGCGCTGAATTGACTCCTATTTTAGCGAGAATGATAGAACGCATGCAAAAATATTGGCCGTTTTCTCTTATTGCTCTTGTACTCCTTGTTTCCTGTCAGCAGGATAAAAGCGAATCCGACAACAAGACGGCTTACGGTGCACCTGAAAAGGCTACAGTGCCCGTATTTGAAAAAATCAACAGCAGCCACAGCAAAATCTACTTTGAAAATGCGATTACGGAAGATCTCACCACCCTGGAAAACCTCTTCAATTTTGATTATTTCTACAACGGGGCTGGCGTGGGGATTGAAGACCTCAACAACGACGGCTTAGAGGACATCGTGTTTTGTGGCAACCAGGTGAATAACAGGATCTTTATCAATAAAGGGGACCTGGTTTTCGAAGATATTACTGAAAATTCAGGGATCAATACGGGTAAGCAATGGTCTAATGGGGTTACTTTCCTGGATATCAACCAGGACAACTGGATGGATATCTATATCTCCCAGGGAGGCCCCAACAAACGCCTGCAACGTAAAAACTTGTTATTCATTAATCAAAAGGACGGCACCTTCAGTGAAGAGGCAGAAGCCTATGGCCTCGCTGATATGGGCATCAGTACACAGTCTGCTTTCTTTGACTACGACCAGGATGGTGACCTGGACTGTATCGTCATGAACGAAAATGAATTATATGGGGTAGATCCTATCACCCTCTACCAAATGATCGAAGGGAACGAGGAATACGTTAGGTTTAATAGTTCCCGCTTGTACAGAAATGACGACGGAAAATTTACAGACGTAACCACCGAGGCCGGACTGGAACGTCCCATTTTCGGTTTGGGATTGGTGGTAAGTGACTTTAATACAGATGGTCTTTTGGATATTTATATAGCGAGTGACTATTATATCCCGGATGCCCTGTTTATCAATAATGGGAACGGAACCTTTACTGACCGAATTAAAGCGTACACCCAGCAAATCTCCTTCTATGGAATGGGGATTGACGTAGCCGATGTGGACAACAACGGGATGCAGGACATTTTTGTCCTCGATATGGCCTCCAGTGACCATTACCGGTCCAAAACGCTGATGGCTTCGATGAACACAGACCGTTTCAATTTCCTCGTGAATACGGCCGGTTTTCACCATCAGTACATGTTCAATTCCCTGCAGCTCAATATAGGGAACAATCTGTACAATAATATTTCCCAGCTTACGGAAATGGCCAATACAGATTGGAGCTGGTCCGTACTAATGAACGATTATGACCTGGATGGCGACAAAGACGTTTACATAACCAACGGCTACCGCCGCTATGCCCTGGACAACGATCTGCAACAGCAGGTTTTTGAAGCGCGGCAGCGCTACCGCAACCAGGTACCCATGGAAGTGAAAACCCAGCTATACAATGCCATGCCTTCCGAAAAACTGCCGAATATCATGTATCGGAATGACGGGCAATTGGAATTCAAGAACGTAGCTGAACAGTGGGGCATGGGTGAACCTACCTTCTCCAACGGAGCTGCCCTGGGTGACCTGGATAATGACGGGGACCTGGATGTAGTGGTTAATAATATGGACAATAACGCCTTCCTGTATAAAAATCGCGCCGTCGAGGAGGGATTAGGCAATTATATCAAGGTTAAGCTGGAGGCCGGAACCTCCGAACCTTTTGCAAGGGTCATTCTTAAAGATGAGGGTAAGTTGCAAATGGTAGAAACCAAAAGAGTAAGGGGGTATAGGTCGGCCCACAGTCCTTTTGCCCATTTTGGGATCGGAAAGGCCGAAACAGTGGATACCCTCCGTGTGGAATGGCCTGATGGAAGGATCGAAGAACGGTACAACGTTGCTGCAAACAGTACGCTGGAGTTTAATAGCAACGATGCTCAGAGGATCGCGTCTTCATTCTCCCAGGATCCGCTCTTTGCACAGCTGGATCCAGGAAGTATTAACCTGGACTTTGCACACAAGGAAAATGAGTATGACGATTTCAATAAAGAAATACTACTGCCTTACAAACAATCTAATTTTGGGCCCAGTATAGCCAAAGCAGATGTCAATGGTGACGGAAAAGAAGACCTTTACATAGGAGGGGCTGCCGGGCAAGCGGGTCAGCTATTTATACAAACTAACAGTTCTTTCAGGCCTGTCGCAACAAAAGCCTTCGATGAGGATTCGGGACATGAGGATATG
>NZ_CEYNTP010000073.1:0-11329 GCF_982873095.1 Lentiprolixibacter sp.
CTGCTGCCGGTGTCCCTGGGTTCTTTACCTATCGTCTTATCAAAAATGGGGTTACGGTAGATACTTTCGGGCCCGATGCGGCCAGCAATTACACTTTTGCCAATGTAAGCCCCGGGATATACACCGTAAGGGTGGAGACCAACAAATGTAACGAACTCATTACCCTGGACATCAATGGGGACCCCATTGAAATTGGTAACGGGATCAGCCCGTTGGCCGTATCCGCAACAGCATCCGACAGCTTTGGTTGTGGAGCTGCTACCGTGGATGTCACTATAGAAACTTCCGGAGGTACGGCCCCCTATCGCTACAGCCTGGACGGGGGAAGTACGTTTAGTCCACCTTATGCCGGGACTACGGTCTTTACTGTAAGCGCTGCCGGGACCTACAATATTCTGGTGGAGGATGCCAATGGATGTACCCGGACCGCAAATGTGGATGTGGAGGATTTGCCCCCGCCAACCTTTACGGTCACTGCCCTTGATGCCAATTGCGGGGGTGTCAATGACGGAAGTATCCAGGTTAATGTGACCAATGGATTCGGGTATAACCTGGAATTCAGTATTGATAATGGAACCAACTACCAGTCCGGTGCAGTTTTCAATGGTTTGGCCCCGGGCAGCTACGATGTAGTGGTCAGGTACCAGCAGGGAAGTTTTGTCTGTACTACTCCATCCACCAATGCAACCGTGGGAACGCCTTCTACCATTAATGGAACGGCCACTGCAGATAGCATTCCCACATGTCTCAATGAAAATGGAGGACAAATTACCATCTCGGGTGTCTCCGGGGGTACCGCTCCATATGACTACAGTATAGGCGCTGGTTTCAGTGCAACCTCCGTATTCACCAATCTTGGCGTTGGGACCTATACTCCCCAGATCCGAGATGCAAACGGTTGTGTACAAACCCTTGCCCCTATCGTTTTTAATGCGCTGGACAAACCCACGGATCTGGACTTTACCATTTCCAATATCGACTGTCTTACCACTACGGCCTCGGTTACTGTAGCCGTGACAGACGGGACAGCCCCATTTACCTACGAAATTATCGCCCCGGCAGCTAGTGCCATAAATAACGGAAACAACAATGTATTTACAGGATTGGGACTGGGTACCTATACCTTCCGGGTTACAGACAATGAAGGCTGTTCTTACGACGAAAGCTTCGCCATTACAGATATTAGCTCGATCTCTGTGCAGGCACAACAGACCAAGGTGGTTACCTGTGTGGGAGACAGCGATGGGGAAGGCCGGTTCCTGGTAGACGGTTTTGACAATACCTATAGCTATAGTATCAATGCAGGGCCTTTAAATTCAGGGGAGACCAATGGTATTATATCCCTTGCCGGACTAACGGCAGGGAACTACGTAATTACAGTTACTGATGAAGATACCAATTGTACCGATACGGCCACGCTTGTTATTGAAGAGCCTTCCGTTGCCCTGGCTATCAGTAGCCTCAATGTAACCCCAATGAGCTGCCAAAACGGAAATATCGGTAGTGTAACTGTCAATACCGTTGGAGGATGGGGAGGTAACCGATATACGCTCATCCAGCCTGATACCTCTACCAGGGGGCCGAAAAATGGGAATACCTTCTCTAACCTTTCCCAGGATGGATTGTACCAGGTGATCGTTACGGATAACAACGGGTGTACCGTTACAGATAGCTTTACGCTGACCTCTTTAGCGTCTCCTACCCTGACCCTGGATGCCGGGGCATCAGATTTTTGCTATGACAATGTTGATGCTGCTACCCTTGTAGTCAACGCTGCAGGAGGCTTGCCACCCTATCAGTATCGTATCAATGGCGGTGTATTGGGTGGAAGCAACAGTTTTGCCGGCCTTACCCCGGGAAATTATACCATTCAGGTCGTCGACGCCAACGATTGCCGGGATGATGTCACCGTTTCCATAGAACCGGAAATAACTGCGGTCGCTACCACCATACAGCAGCTGGATTGTGGGGGGCCGGATGCCCAGATTCGCGTGGACATCAGCAATGGTTATCCGTCTGGAGGCGACTACGACTATTATGAAGTAAGTATAGACGGGGCACCGTTTACCACAAGCAACTTTAATATTACGGGTAACTCCTTTATTTATTCCATTCCCAACAATGGTTCTATTATCGCGGATACCACTTTTCAGTTTGAGGTTTACGATAGTGAGGGGTGTATGACCGTTACTAACGTAGTGACTATTTCACCTCCAGAAGCCATTGTGGGGGCTGCAGTGCCTACGAATACTACCTGTGGGGACAACAATGGGATCATTGAATTGGTACCGGATACGAATTTCGGGGTTCCGCCATATGAATTCAGTAGTGATAGCGGGGTGACCTATAGTACGCAAAATATTTTCTCCGGTTTTGCCCCGGGGACCTATAGCACTTTTATGATACGGGACAGCAGGGGTTGTACCACACCCTTACTTTCTGCTACCATAACTGCCAGTACACCAATTGATGCTGTGGTAAGTCCTGTACCTGCAACATGTGCCCTGGGCGTTGTAGAAGGAGGTGTAGATGTGACCAATGTATTGAATGGTACGGCTCCGTATACCTATACCTTGCAGGATGCTGCCGGTACTACCGTGGCGGTCGTTGGGCCAACTGCGAGTACCACAGCTAATTTCACTAACCTGGCACAGGGTAATTACACGGTTATTACCACGGATGCTGCAGGATGTCAGGACACTGATACGATTACCATCACGGAGAATACAGTAACTATAGTGCCTGTAGACAACAATCCACCTGATTGTACCTCAGTGCTCACAAATACCATCACAATTGTTGGTGGGGTAGGTCCATTTTTGTTACGCCTTGTTGGAGAAGGAGTACCGAGATATGCGCCAAATTCACCTCCGCGAACGCATACATTTAGCGGGCTTAACTTTGGTGTCACCTACTTTGTAGAAGTTGAAGATACGGCAACAGGTTGTATTTATATTGAAGAAATACCTCCTGTAGTTGGACCTTCTCCATTAACCGCCACAGCAACGGCAACCTCTGCTTCCTGTGACGTGGCTGGAAATGGGATTCTGTTTTACGAGATTGACGGATACTCATCTGCTTCAGTAGATATTACTATAACCAACACAGATACCGGAGCTATTATCTCTGGTCCCACTACTGTTGCGGTCCCCTTCCCGGGAGGGCCTTATGCTGACCAGATTACAGGATTGCCTCCTGGTAATTACCAGATACTGGTAGTGGATACTAACAATAGTTGTACCGCAGGTGCCCTGGCTACCATTGCCCAGGATATCCCTGCCCTAGTTGTTGATAGCAATATTCCTGCTACTTGTAACGTAGGTGCCCTGGTAACTGTCAGGGGCAATGGTGGAACCCCAGGCTATGAGTTTGCCTATGTGCCTACAGGCAATCCAGCCCCTGTGGCGTATAGTACAGATACTACCTATGAAATTGCGGGGCCGTATCCCGCTGATTACGACTTCTATGTCCGGGACAGCAATGGCTGTGTTAGTTTTACCACAGTAACGGTAACGCAAGCTGCCGGAGTTCCGAACCCCACGGTAAACGTGGTCAATCAGTGTACCGCCGTGGCCAATTACAACATTTTTGTGACCGCACCCCTGAGCACCGGATCGGGCCTTCCTGAAGAAACCTTTGAATATGACATCGGTGGAGGGTTCCAGAGCAGCCCCAACTTTACGGTGCCGAATCCTGGTGATTATACCATTGTTGTTAGGGATGGAAACGGATGTACCAATACCGTCCTGGCCAGGGTTTTCGATTTCTTTGCGATAACCGCGAGTGCCACATCGGAACCCACCTGTAATGCGGGTGATGGGGTGATCACCGTGAATACCACCGGAGGAAGCGGGAATTTCCAGTTCGATCTGGACGATGGGATCAATCCCGTGGTTACCCAGGTCAACAATCCGGTATTTACAAATCTGCCACCGGGAAATTATTCTATCCTGGTAACCGATTTGGATTCCAATACGGTTCCGCTCTGTACCGATACGGCTACAGTAGACGTTACGGTGGTAAACAATCCTGTGATTTCAGCTACCCCAAAAGGCGATATTACCTGTAATGGGGCCAATGATGGATACATCAACGTAGAACTCCTTCCGGGGACCGATACCGACAGTCCTTTCAGCTATGTGCTCTATGATGGCGGTACGGCCACAGTACTCCAGGGGCCGCAGGGCAGCTCCCTGTTTGACAACCTGTCGCCGGGGACGTATCAGGTGGAAGTGATTTCTGACAGGGGATGTACAGATCGTTCCGGGGATATCGACATCCTGGAACCCACACCCCTTCAAATTGCCACTACGGCAACGACCTTTACCTGTGATCCGAGCAGTAATCGATTTAATACCGCCACCATTACGGTATACACAGATACCAATGGCGATGGTACTGGAGCCAATACGGGTACTGGGCCCTATACCTACAGTATGAATGACGGTACCCCGGCTTTTGACGGTACCAATTTCCAGACGAGCAATGTGTTTGAGGTCATAGACAACGGGGCCGTACAAAATATTATCATTACGGCACGGGATCAGAACGGCTGTGAAATCACCGATACGGTTACCCTGAATCCTCCATCTGACCTGACCTTTAGCTTTAACGTAAATCCGATTACCTGTGATGCCACTGGTTTCGGCGTAAATCCCGGGTCTATAGACATCATTATCGACCAGGGGCCGGGAAATTATGATGTTGAGATCTTGCCGTTGGGCTCACAGGCCCCTCAAAATTCCGGAGGTAGTGATACGGTCACCTGGGCCATCAGTACTCCCGGGGATTACATATTTGCAGTAACGGATATTGGAAATGGCGGATGTACGTACCTGACCCCTGTTGTCAACGTACCCGACTACAATACCATTGAAGCGCTAATCGCTGAAGTGAAACCCGTTACCTGTTTTGGTGGGAATGACGGTGAAATTAGTATTCAGGTGAACAATTACATCGGCAGCTACAACTACGAGGTATTTTCCAGGGACAATACCGGGGTGGAAACCACTACCGGGGTTACAGGAACCTTCGATACTACCGTACCGGGACAGAATCCCGGCGTGATTGGGGGCTTGCCTGCAGGGACCCTGGTAGTGAGGGTTGAGGCCCTGGATACCCCTTTCTGCGATACCTCAAGTAATGTGGCTACTGTTCGTCAGCCAGACCGCGCTTTGACCGTGGCCCTTCAACAAACGGCTGAGGTGACCTGTGCAGTACCTGGACTTGGAGAAATTTTTGCCACAGGTGACGGCGGCTGGGGCGGCTATGAATTCCAGGTGATTGCCCCGGATGGAACTACGATTATCCAGGATTTCCCGGATACGAATACCACCTTCAGTGGCCTTTCGGACGGCACCTATACGGTCAATATACGAGATTCGGAAGGTTGTATCAGCACGAATACCATTGATCTGGCCTTGCCTACACCTATCTATGCTGATATACAAATCACAAATCCCCTGCGCTGTAACAATGACAATGACGGGGAAATAGAGGCCTTCAACATCAGTGGCGGACAGGGACCGGGCAATTACCTGTTCCAGCTAAACCGCCTATCTGATGGCAGTAGCAGTGGATTGCAGACGACACCCACCTTTGGGAACTTATCTTCCGGTGACTATACCATTACCGTTTACGACGGATGGGACTGTAGCTATACTACTGTACCGATCACCATCATGGACCCCGAAGTTGTTGTGGCAGAATTAGTGGAATTACAACCCCCGGGTTGTGGCGATTTCGGAATCATGGAGCTTACGGTAACCAATCCGGAGCCGGGTGTGAGCTATTTCTATCGCAGGTCCGGTACTGCAGATCCTTTTGTTCCTTTTGACGCGACAGATCCCCTTGCTACGTCGGTTCAGATAACAGAAGACATTACTATTGATCCCGGACCGTTCCAGTATGACGTACAGAATTCCAATGGCTGTCCGTTTGAAAAATCGAACCAGATCTCCCTGGATCCGGCAGCACCATTAGTGATTGCATTGGATTTGGCCAATGCTACCATCAATTGTGCAGGGGAAGCCACAGGGATCATCCGTTCTGAAGCTTTTGGGGGCATTGGTAACTATTTCTATACCCTGCTGAATTCAGATTCACCCCCCAGCCCAACGCCGGGTAATACGGTGAGGAGCGCCCAGTCTTCCGGTATCTTCCGTGACCTGGGACCCGGGACCTATTGGGTATTTGCCCAAAGTGGTGGCTGTACGGCCATTTCAACGCCTATCACCATTACAGATCCTCCACCATTAGTACTGGATTACCTGGAGGCCGTGCCGGTTAGTTGTTATGGAGATACAGACGGACAACTCATTATTGAAGCCAGCGGGGGAACGGGAGTGATCCGATACTCCATAGCCGACCAGTTGAGTGAATTCTTCGAGGGGGATGATCCTATGTTCCCGAACCGTAAAACTTTTACGGACCTGGCCCCGAGAAGTTATGAAGTGATTATACAGGACGATTTGGGTTGTACCATTACCCAGACCATTACCATAACCGAACCTACTGAACTCGTGGCCGGAATCGCCGATTCCACGCCGGAAACCTGTCTGGGCGATGCAGATGGAACCGTTACCCTGCAGGTTAATGGAGGAACACCTCCTTACGAGTTTGCGGTGAATTCGTCTGACCCTGCTGATTTCGCACCCAACCCCTCCCAATTCTGGGATAATCTTGTGGGAGGTGATACCTATGTCATTTTCGTCAGGGATGCCCAGGGTTGTGAGACCAATGTTATTGTTCCTGTGGGCATTGGTGTAGACCTTATGCCAGAGGCCCTGGTTAGCTATGGATGCGAGGGGATCTTCCCGACCAACTCTGTTGAGGTGGTGGTTCAGGACAGCGGACAGTATCCTTTCCTGCTCTTTGCCCTGGATCCTGCAGACCCAACCGATGCCATTACGGCACAGGCCAATGATGTCAGGACCTGGGGAGAACTCACTCCAGGGGATCATACGGTGTATATCTACCACCAGAATGGCTGTACTACCTTTGTAGATTTCACCATAGATGCCTACGACCCGCTTACCCTTGACGTGGTAAAAACCTCGCCAAATGAGATAACGGCTACCGCCAGTGGTGGCTTTGGAGGCTATGAATATTTCTTTAACAACGTTTCTTACGGAAGTGACAATGTTTACAGTACCAATCAGGATGAGAATGTAACCGTACGCGTGGTGGACCAGCGGGGCTGTGAGGCCGTAATGTCGTTCCCATTTGATTTTACCGGTATGCTGGATATCCCGAATTTCTTTACCCCGGATGGGGACAACAATAACGATTTCTGGTACCCCCGTAACCGGGATTATTTCCCGAACCTGGAGGTGATTATCTACGATCGCTACGGTAGGGTAGTGGCCAGGCTCGACCAGGTATCCAAATGGGATGGAAATTATGACGGGAAACCTGTACCTACGGGAGACTATTGGTACGTTGTAAATGCAAACGATAAAGAAAAACAACAATATGTAGGGCATTTTACCCTATACCGATGATATAATTCGATGTTATGCTAGGCAAAAGGGGTTGCACTTTGGGGAGCAACCCCTTTTCATTTTTACAGCCTATCATACCTACAAACTTCACTATTCCTAAATCCCTCGGCAAAGCAATTCCTGCGGTTCAATATTTTAGAATATTCTCCTTAAAATTGGGAATAATCTAAATAATATCCATAAAATTCGTTAATAAGTGTTAAAAATTTGAATAATACGCAAAATATATTATATTACAGTATGCATTCAAAAGCAATACACTTCACAAGGAAGAGCGCCTTCTAAGGTGCCAGATCAGAATGGGGGACCTACCCCGAAATCAATCATTATCATTATTGCATTTATCCTGTGGCTTTCTGCTACAGGCAACCAATGTTCACTTAAAACTCACAGATAAAATGGAAGACACAAAAATTTTAGATAAGAAAATAAAAAAGCAAAATTCAAAAGATAAAACCTATAAGAAACTCGGGTTCACCTACCTGGACACCGCTGATATCGTTGTTCGTTTAAAGCAGGTGCTCGCCAATTATCAGGTACATTACCATAAGTTGAGAAAATACCACTGGAACGTGGAAGGACCGGATTTCTTTGAACTGCACGGGGAGTTTGAGAATGACTATAACGATATAAAAGAGAAAATAGACACTGTCGCGGAGCGAATCCGGGTATTCGGCCTGAAACCCATGATGAATATGAAAGATGCCATCCACCTGTCCAAATTAAAGGAGACCGAAGAAGAATTGTCGGCCCTGGACATGGTAAGGGAAATCCTGTCAGATTATGAGATCATGCATGAAGATCTGCTTGAAGCCTTAAAAGTATCACTGGACACCGGAGATTCCGCTACCGAACTCATGTTGAACCAGTTTATCACAGATTTAGAAAAGAGGAATTGGATGTACACTTCCTGGTGTAAATAGAAAGAATAGCGGGAAAGAAAAACACAAAAAAATCAAAAATGGAAAAGAAATATAAAAGAACAGTCAAACGACGTAATATCCTCGGATTTGGAAAAATCTTCCAAAATACCAGGGCCTTCAGCCTGGATTCCGAAAACATAAAGGAACATCAGGAAAAGGAATAGCAACCCTGCTATTTAGAAGGACAATTAAAAAAAGGGCTTCTCTGATCGGAGAAGCCCTTTTTCAATAAAAAACGAGTTAGTTAATTAGGGTTTTCTGGTATCATCCGGAGGCTAACCAAATTATTGGCTTACCCCGTTTTCCAGGAGTACTTCGTAGGTGTATCCGGCCCCAAAGTCTTTGTTTAATGCTACTCTGGCACGAAAGGTAACGACCTCCCCGGGAATCACTTCTTCTGTTGAAGTAAGAACTAATTTTTTGTCCTTTTCATCCAGATCCTGGAGGTGGATCCAGTTCCGGTTCAGGATGCCCGTATTGATCTTAGTGCACTCACCTTTAATTTCTACCAGCTTCCCTTCAAATTCTCCTGCATTATCCAGCAAGTTGCTTATGCTGGTCTTTTTTACAATCCCGGAACCAAGTGGGGAATGGAACCCTTCCTTTTTCCCGGCAGATGCATCACCCTTTGGGGGAGGTGCAACTTTGCCCTTCGGTTTCAGGTTTTTGCCATGGGCTTCGGGAACCAATTGTGTAACCAGATACAGCGTATCAAAAACCTTGCGCAATTCCTTACTCTCAAAATTTGTCTTTACCAGGGCTTCGTTATAATAGTAGACTTCACCAACAGCGACTTCTGAAGGCCCTGTGGCCATCCAATAGGAGGCGTCCCCTTCTTTTACACGGAGATACAGGTATTTGGAGGAAGGCTGGACTTCCTCTACGATTACCTCATGTACATCCATTATAATATTCTTATGATCTTCCGCTATACTCGACCTTGCTTCAATGGGAAACGGTCCCTGTTCTTTAGGGTTTTGCTTGCAAGCTACCAGCGATGCGGTGAGGATAAGGCATAGTAAGACGGAAGTAAATAATCGATTTATCTGCATAGTTGTTTTTGAAATTAATTGGAAAAGTCCGGGATCAAACGCTTAACTCTATCCTTAACCCTGGTAGATTCTTCAAGGCACATGGGATCTTTCAGCATTTTACGGATTATCTGGTCAGCGAGGGTTTCCAGTTCTTCTTTACTGTACCCCTCAAGTAATGGTGTATTTTTTAGTATGTGGATCGTTTCTTTCTTTCGCTTCGCCAGCAGATCCCGAAAAGGTTGTTGACGATACCAGTCAACGATAGACTTCCATTCTTCCTGAATGATGTGCTCTACTTTTGCTACTGCCTTGATACGGGAAGCACGATTTTCCTCTAAATGGCTACTGATATTGTCCAGATCAGAAAACAATACATTATCCTGCTGCTGCAGACCTGGGTCGATATTTCCTGGAACAGCGAGGTCCACCAGTACCACCTGACGATCTTTGGCAATACCCTCCCTTATCAGGGCAGCCCGGTTACTCACAGCGCTGATTATGACATCAAAATCACTCAGACGTTGTTCCAATACATCTTTCCAGGAAAATACCTCAAGCCCATGTCTACTGACCAAAGGAATGATTTTTGTCTCTGTCCTGTTCGTAATCCATACATTTTGGTACCCAAATTTTGAATTGTATTTGAGCAGCTGTTGTACAATATCCCCAGCTCCTACAAGTAGGATCTTCTTCCTAGGGGCCTCGGGCCCATAACAGCCTGCAACAACTTTCAGTGCCCTGTAGGCGGTTGAGGTGGTACCGTCCCGAAAGACCGTTTCATTACTGATGCGTTTGTGGGAACGGAAGACGGTTTGTACAGCGCGTTCCAGTAAAGAACCCTGGAGGCCTCGTTCCAGAGCAAGATGATAGGCCTTTTTTACCTGGTGGAGGATTTCCGCATCCCCCAGTACTGAGGATTCCAGTCCGGCTGCAACGCGCAGCAGGTGTTTCACCGTACCTTCTGTCCGGTCCCCGGTAGTAAACAAGCGTTGCTCATTCTGATCAACATTCTGTTGTACAAATTCCAGGAATTTATCCCGGACTTCGCCGGCCGTCGTGGTAACAGATTCAAAGTAGATTTCGGTACGATTGCAGGTTACCAGCAACAGCAGAGAGGAGAGGTCGGGAAAAGACTTCACCAATATATCGGTAAGTGCCCCTTTGGTATCCGTTGCCAGATGGTAACATTCCCTGCTGGCAACAGGAGCAGTCCTGTGTGATATGCTTACAAATCGTAAATAGCAATCCCTGTGTACCATAAAAAATACAGCTTTTGCTGGCCTGCTTTTTGGCTAAATCGCAGGCCAAACAAATGTGTTTTTTAATTATTCTTTTAAAGTTCTCATGTAGTTGACAATCAGCCACATATCCTCTTCATCGGGGATTTTCTTTTCGTAATTGGGCATGTCATACCTACCGATATAGCTTTTGTAGAAGATTTCCCCGTCTGTTTGGGCGTGAAACTCCTCAGAAGAGAAATCTCCCAAATCACCTTTAAGGCCGCCGGACTTAGGACCATCTCCATACCCTTCGCTGCCGTGACAGGACTGGCAATGCTTTTTGTAAAGCACCTTCCCAATGTTCAGGTCAACAGAAGGGTCGGTAGGGTTTTTCATATTTACATACTTCTCAGGTACTACCCATTCATCCTGGAATTCTGAGGTAAACGCAACGAAGGCCAAAGAAGCTATACATAGCGTTAATACAATTGGCATTCTTTTCATAGTACTTAATTTATAGTTGTTGATGAATTTACAATTTTCAAGTATTTATATTTATTTCCTATTCCGATTTCTCTGCCTCCAGGGCTATTTTTTTACCCTCCTTTTTAATTTTTATCAGATTCACTATGGTGTAGGCGAAATTTGCC
>NZ_CEYNTP010000074.1:0-10894 GCF_982873095.1 Lentiprolixibacter sp.
AGCAAAGCGAAGAAAATCCTTTGTTTGGCAGTCAGTTGATCGTTGATGGTTTATGGGAAAGAATAAGCTATTGGCCTATGAGGGTCTGGATGATAAGGCCCCTCTCGTATACTATTATACACAAACACTATATTTATACCCCGCTCAGGATGATACAGTCTAAAGGTTTCACCTCTTGAAAACATACAGCAAACTATTATTAGGCCTTAGCACGATTTTGGCAATTGCCCTTGTGATCCTGCTCTCAATGGGCATGGCGGATCAAACCGGCCTATTGGCGATCGGGTTCTTCCTGAGTTTGGCGATAAGCTTTCAGGGGATCCCTGCATTAAAAGGTTTCTCCTACACCGTCCTGATCTTTGCCGCCGTATCGGCCTCCCTGTATTATCCCGGCCTGTTTACCGAAATAGGGGGCTTTAATCTAAAAAAGCTCATCGTACCCCTGCTCATGATCATCATGTTTGGCATGGGTACGGCGATGAGCATTAACGATTTTTACGGGGTGATCAAAATGCCCAAAGGTGTTTTGATAGGGGTCATTTGCCAGTTTACCATTATGCCCTTTGTAGGGCTCGGCCTGACCCTGGCATTTAAGCTGCCCCCTGAAATTGCCGCAGGGGTTATCCTGGTAGGCTGTTCCCCAAGCGGCCTGGCTTCTAACGTGATGGCGTACATTTCCGGGGCCAACCTGCCTTTATCCCTGACCCTGACCGCCGTGGCCACGCTATTGGCCCCCTTGATGACACCTTTTTTAATGAAGCTCCTGGCCGACCAACTGGTGCCCATCGATTTTTTAGGGATGCTCTGGAGCATTGTGAAAATCGTTATTCTCCCGATCATCGCTGGCCTGATCTTTAACAAATGGGCCCATGGCCGGTTTGCGTGGCTGGATAAAGCCATGCCCGTAGTTTCCATGGCAGGTATCGCCATCATCATAACCATTATCACCGCTGCAGGTAGGGATTCACTGCTCACCATTGGACTTACCCTGATCTTGGTTGTGATATTACACAATGCCGCTGGTTATTTCCTCGGGTACTGGGGAAGTCGCTTAACGGGATTGGATGAAAAATCCGCCAGAACTGTAGCTTTTGAGGTGGGGATGCAAAATGCCGGCCTGGCCTCCGGAATTGCCCTGGAGATGAACAGGATAGCTACCATGGGCCTGGCACCAGCCGTATTCGGTCCCTGGATGAACATTTCGGGATCTTCCCTGGCCACCTGGTGGCGGGATGCCTTACCTGCTTCCAAATTCGGAAACCCCAAGGGATAAAGTGCTATATTAGTTAAGCTATAAAATGCTTGTAGCTAAATATCCAAACCATTATGAAGCCATATTCAAGAACTTATCTTTTACCCTTATTGCTACTTTCCTTGCTGCTTGTGGGGTGCCTTCGAGATCAGGAAAAATCAGAAACTGCGAAAGAGGTTATTATTGAACCGCCTGCTTCTGAAACAAATGAAGAAAAAGAAATAATAGCGGTCTTTGAGAAAATTCTTATTGCCGTGGGCAATCGGAATCCACAGGAATTAGGGAAATTGACTACGGATAAGGCCATCGTTGGATGGACCTATTTAGAAGATGGTGTCTGGAAAAATAAAGAGGTTACTGTGGAGGAATATTTGCTGGCAATGGCAGAAAACAAGGATCCAAAACCTATTTCAGAAATTGCCAAAGGATATGAGGTCTCGGTTACAGATGGCCGTTTGGCAATGGTAAAGGCAGAGACCATTATTTCCCAATTTGGCGTTCCGAGAAGCAGAGAAGTGAACAACTTCCTGATGATCAAAGAGCAAGAGGACTGGAAACTCTTCAGTATCGCATGGACGGTTCATCGCATCCCGGAAGAAGAAAAGTCATTTGATCTGGACCTTTTTGCCCACAGTTACGCCCAGGTCTGGTGTAGTAATAAACCGGAATTCGTGGCCATGTTCTATGAGGAAAATGGCAGCTTGCAGGTAAATGATGGGGACCCAGCCATTGGACGAGGAGCTATATCCGAAGTGGCCAATAGTTTTATGACCCAATTCCCGGATATGGTGGTGCGTTTTGACAGTTTGACCCCTGCCGCAAATGGCACCAGGTTTCACTGGACCCTGACCGGTACGGATGCCTCTCCGGATGGGAAGGGAAATGCAGTGGATATAAGTGGATATGAGCTTTGGCAAATGGGCAGTGACGGTCGTATAGCGAATTCTAAGGGATACTTTTCGGAGGAAGAATACAACAGACAACTGGAGTTTGGAATGGATAATTAAATCTGTTACTATTTCTGCTTTGGAACGGGGAATATTTTGTGCCAACAGGCTTCACCACCATAACCAGGAGATCATGAAAGTAAAAACCATATGCACCTTGCTTTTTTCAGGCTTGCTGATCTTCGGATGCGGGGAAAATTTGTCTGTACAGGGAGAAGCCATAGCAATAGACCTTACCACTAAACCAGATAGTGTTGAACTATTTGCCGAAGGAATTATCTCCACAGCGCTTTACGAACGGGACCTGGCCATTTCGCCAGATGGAACGGAACTGATATACAGCCTGGGGGATTATAAGCAGAACAGGAGGGTTTTGGTTCACATCCGTCAAAAAGACGGAAAATGGAACAGGCCAGATATCTTAAATATTTCCGGCACTTATGACGACATCGAACCCTTTTTGGCAGAAGACGGTCAAAGGCTCTTCTTCGCATCAAATCGCCCCATAGATAAAGGTTCGGATAGAGAAGACTACAATATCTGGTACAGTGATCGGAATGGGGAAGCATGGGGGGAACCCATAGCCTTGAATGAAAAGATCAACACCGAAAATGACGAGTTTTATCCGTCCCTGAGCGCCTACGGAAATCTTTATTTTACAGGGACTAGAGAAGACGGAATTGGTCGCGAAGATATCTTTGTTTCAAAAAAGGTCAATGGGGAATATCAGGCCGCTGAAGTTTTGGACACCACCATAAATACAGCCTATTTCGAATTCAATGCCTTTGTGAGTCCGGATGAAAATCTACTGATCTTTAGTTCGTTCGGCAGGGCAGATGGCTATGGCGGAGGCGACCTGTACTACAGCATAAGAAACGAGGAAGGTAAGTGGAGTAAGGCAAAAAATATGGGGGAACAGGTGAATTCTCCCTATCTCGATTACTGTCCTTTCATTGATATGGAAAGAAAGAACTTCTATTTTACTAGTGAAAGAACAGGAAAAGCTCCTGAAAGCATTAATTCTGTTGAAGAATTAAAGGCATTTTCAAATAATGTCCGGAATGGCATGGGTAATGTTTACAGGGTTGGTATTCGTACGCTTAAGTTACATTGAATTAAAACCTGTAAATGGTAATCTTCCTGACCCTTTTCCATTTCAAAAACCAATCCGCATTTCATTCTTTAAAAAACCGTACTTTCAACCCCAACAAAATATCATATGGCCTCAGGTTTTTTTGCCATTTTAGACGATATCGCTGCCCTAATGGATGATGTGGCTACCATGAGCAAAGTGGCGACAAAAAAGACTGCCGGCATTCTCGGGGATGACCTGGCCGTAAATGCAGAAAAGGCAACCGGTTTTGTTTCCAGCCGTGAATTGCCAGTGCTTTGGGCCATTATAAAGGGTTCCTTCCTGAACAAGTTGATTATTCTTCCCATAGCCTTCCTTTTAAGCGCTTATGTACCGTTGGCAGTGACCATAATACTTGTCCTTGGTGGGGTGTATCTGGCCTACGAAGGGGCAGAAAAAGTCCTTGGATATGTTTTCGCGCACAAGAAGGAAAAAACCAGTACCGCCAAACCCCTTTCGCAACACCAATCACCCGAACTTGAAAAGAAGAAGATCCGGGAGGCTGTTATCACCGATTTTATCCTTTCCGTGGAAATTATCATTATCGCTCTGGGTACCGTGGTGGAGCAACCCCTGAAAGTACAGATCCTGGTGGTTTCTGTGGTAGCACTGTTGGCCACTATCGGGGTTTACGGTATTGTAGCACTTATTGTACGTATGGATGACTATGGTATCCGGCTTATTAACTGGCAGGACGGGGATAATGGTCTCTCTGATAAAATAGGCAGGTTTCTGTTAAACGCCTTACCGTGGGTGATCAAGGGGCTTTCTGTTATCGGGACCCTGGCCCTGTTACTGGTTTCAGGGGGCATCTTTAACCATAACCTGGACTTCCTGCATCAATTGCTCCCGGGACTACCTGTGCTGCTGAAGGATTTTATTTTGGGCTTTGTGGTTGGAACCGCTGTAGTAGGGCTGCTCGGGCTCATAAAACATCTTATTATCAAAAAAGGCCGCGGGAGTTCCCCATCCGGGAATGTATAAGTCCACCTATAGTATTACCCCCCATAAAATTTCGAAAAAAAGCTGGGTTTTACCCCTTGGAGATATGCAGGCTAAGAACCATAACACCCCATGGACGACGCCAGAATACATCCGTCCTGCACTAAAAGGCAGGGGATCATTCCATGTGTATGCCGGTAATGAGGCTATCTCTTGAGGAAAATTTTCATCAGCAAATTTTAAGTCTCCCAAGCGTAGAGCTCCCATTCTTCCCGGCATAGGACGTACACATCTTTCTTAAACCCTTATCAAATCCACGCGGCATGTTGACGAATAGTTTTATATTCGTACAAAAGCAACATCATGAAGAGGCTTCAATCTGTATTTCTCCTGCTAACGATAGGTATCCTTTTAGCCGCCTGTGGCTCTGATGATAACTCAGGGGGAAATAATGAACCCGCGCCGGTCATCGGACAGTGGGACCTTGTGGAATTAAATGTTACCCCGGCCCAGGATATCAATGAGGACGGGACCTCGAGCAGCAATATACTGGAGGAGTTAAACTGTGTTTCCGGCACCCTGACCATTAACGATGTAGGCACCTGGACCTTAGACCTAAACGTGGTTATCGTAACCACCATTACAGGGGGATTGTTCAATATCCGATGTAACCCTGATGCAAGCTTCAATTCAGGGACATGGGCGTATCAGAATAACCAGCTCACCCTTTTCCAGGGGGCAGAACCTATTATCCTCACCCTTGACGGAGACCAGCTGACCAATCTGGTTGGGGAAACCCTTCCGGAATTCTTCAGTGAAGTCTATCAAAAACGTTAACTCATTTCAGAGGATATTAAACCAACACATCATATCTATTACCGGGAACTTCTGGAACTTCCTTACTAGCAATCCCCTGCTTTCTAGGTTCTGGATATCTTTGCAACAAAACTGACTATGGATTTCTTACTCAAACCCTGGCCCTGGTATGTTTCCGGCCCGTTGATTACAGCGGTTATGCTGTTGCTGGTCTATCTCGGCAAAACTTTCGGTATGTCCTCCAACCTGCGCACCTTGTGCAGCATAGGCGGGGCAGGTAAATATTCTGACTTTTTCAGGTTCGACTGGAGGACGCAGCGCTGGAACCTCATGGTGGTCCTTGGGGCGATTATCGGAGGCTTTATCGCGGTTACCTTCCTTTCGGACGGGTCTGCTATCGACCTGAATCCCAAAACCGTGAGTGAACTACAGGATCTGGGTTTCATGGAGGCGGGAAATACCCTTTTGCCCCCGGAAATATATGACTGGGATGCCGTCTTCAGCTTTAAGGGGATGTCCATACTGGTCATCGCAGGATTTTTGGTAGGCTTTGGAACGCGCTACGCCGGCGGGTGTACTTCAGGGCACGCCATATCAGGGCTTAGCAATATGCAATGGCCCTCTCTCATTGCCGTAATCGGCTTTTTTATTGGAGGTTTAATCATGACACATTTTATTCTCCCCTTAATCTTTGGTGCATGAAAGCAATTCGGTTTTTAGGAGTAGGTATATTTTTTGGCATCGTGCTCGTGAAGTCAGAAGCGGTTTCCTGGTACAGGATCATTGAGATGTTCAAATTTCAGTCCTTCCATATGTACGGCATCATAGGTTCAGCAGTGATCCTGGGGGTGCTGTCCTTGTGGCTTTTCAAGAAGGCTGGTATCAGAAATACGGAAGGTGAGGTCATGCATATCCTTCCCAAGGAAAAAGGCATTGTAAAGTATTTGCTCGGGGGAAGCCTATTTGGGCTTGGCTGGGCCCTGGGGGGTGCCTGCCCGGGCCCTATGTACATCCTCGTAGGAACCGGGGTATTCAGTATGTTCATTGTAATTGCTGCTGCGATCCTGGGGACCTTTGTATACGGCTTGCTCAGGGATAGGTTGCCTCACTAAACCATAGAACGCATTACCCTTTGACTGACTGGTTAGCACTTCTGCCTAATGGGCCTTCACTATATGCTGTACAGGTAGTAAAAGAGCCCTGTAAAGAAAAGCTCCTCTTTTCTTGTAGATGTAAGTGGATATAGCGCGTTAGTAATAAACGAAATGTCGAGGGGGCCGGGTTGGGTGGTCTAATTCGGCTAATGCGATAGCTTGGTGGCTGAGCTACACTACACGATCTCAGCGCTCAGGCCGGCTTGCAGGAGTTTGCTGCAGCGAGGCTTAAGATCCGTGAATTCCCCAGTCTTTACGGTACACTTGCCTTTAAAATGAACAATTATTGAGCATTGTTCGGCTTGCTCCGGGGTGTGATCACAAACGTCTATCAAGGTTTCTATAACGTGATCAAAGGTATTGACATCATCATTGAACAAGATGATCTCGTGCTGCTTGACCACTTCTTCCTCAACCAGTAACTCTTCCGATAACTTTTCCTTGGCACTCATAGGATCAGGATTCGTACTTCTAAAATACATATTTTGCTGAAACCCAATCTCCTTTTTTCAGTTTTTCTGAAATCCGCATACCAAGGGCACTGCATTTCTCCGAAATAAGTAGCAGATCTTCCTGGTAAAATCCGCTGACGATAAGTATCCCCCCGGGTTGTTCCAGGCAGTCTACGTATTGGGGTATATCCATTAGCAAAACATTCCTGTTGATGTTGGCCAGGACCAAATCAAACCGCCTGCCCCGCAGCAAGCTGGCATCCCCTTTATACACCGTTATGTTTTTTCGCTTATTCCTGTCTGCGTTTTCGAGGGTGTTTTCATAGCTCCATTCGTCAATGTCAATGGCCGTGACCTGTCGCGCTCCACGCATGGAAGCCAGTATGGCCAGTACCCCCGTACCGCAACCCATATCAAGTACTGCTTTATCTTGAACTTCAGCCTTTAGGAGAAACTGAACCATCATATGGGTAGTTTCATGGTGCCCGGTGCCAAAGCTCATTTTGGGTTCGATGACAATCTCATAGGGAGCGTCCGTAGCGGGATGAAAAGGGGCACGGATAACACAGCTATTATCAACTATTATGGGCTCAAAATTTTCCTCCCAGGCCTGGTTCCAGTTTACAGGTGCAATCTCACGTACCTCATAGCTGATTTCAAACTCCTGATGGGAGAGCGCTCCAACTGCATCAAGTTCCGCTGGTCCCATTTCCTTAGGTATATAGGCCAGTACTCCGGTCTCGGTCTCCACGAAACTGTCAAATCCCAATGCAGCCAGTTCCGCAATAAGGATTTCTGATGCCGGCTGCAGGGGATGAACTTTAAAAACGTATTCCAGGTAGGACTGCGCCATCCGGGTCAGATGCCGTTTATGATGCCGATAAAGTCATCGGCCTTGAGCGCGGCACCTCCAATTAGTCCGCCGTCCACATCAGGCTTGGAAAAGATCTCCGCAGCATTCCCCGGTTTTACACTGCCTCCGTAAAGGATGGTAACGGATTGTGCTACTTCCTGGCCGTATCCGGATCCGAGCGTCTCCCGGATAAATGCGTGCATTTCCTGCGCCTGCTCTGGTGTTGCTGTCTCCCCCGTACCAATGGCCCATACGGGTTCGTAGGCCAGGACAATATGCTTCCAGGAGCTTTCGGGCAGGTGGAACAGGGCGTTTTTCAGCTGGCTTTCCACCACTTCAAAATGCTTGCCGCCATTGCGGTCAGACAGTTCTTCTCCAAAGCAAAAAATTGTTCGCATTCCCTCAGCAAGGGCCGTATCTACTTTCTTTTTCAGGAGTTCGTCGTTCTCCCCAAAATACGCGCGACGTTCAGAGTGCCCCAGGATAACGGTAGTCACCCCGATGTTTTTTAGCATGCCCGGGGCGATCTCCCCGGTAAAGGCGCCGCTTTTTTCGAAATGCATATTCTGGGCCACTACCTCAACTTTACTTCCTTCCAGCGTCTTTACGGCTTCGGAAAGATTTACAAAAGTAGGCGCCACCATGACTTCGGCCGAAGTCTCCGGAAGTTTTCCTAATAATTCTGTAAGTAATGCCTGGGTCTCTTCCAGGTTTTTGTTCATTTTCCAGTTTCCGGCTACAATTTTGCTTCTCATGATGTGTGTTTTGTAATCTGTTAATTAATTAGTCGAACCTAAGTTCTTCCAGGTCATTGAAATGCACCTTCTGAAGGATGGTCCCTTTATTCAACACCAGTACTCCAGGATTAGAGCGTACAATGGTTTTAAGGGTAGTCTCATCCGTAAAAAAGAATTCAAAATTCAGATTAAAATTCCGAATCAGCTCTGAGGTAAGTTGCGGCCCCGAAGCCGACATTCCAATCACCTTATATCCCTTATCCAATGCCTTATCCGTACTGGCCTTAACCGCTTCAAAAGCTTCCAGATCTGTCTTCCCGAGGTCATAGGCCACCACCATCACCAAGGCAGGCTCTTCCAGGAGCTCGGCTGCCTTGTCTTCTCCTTCCTGCTCCAGGGTGAAGTCGTGTATTGGGGGTTCGTACCCCTTTTGCACCTCTGTGGTTTCCACCCCAATGAAGTCCCCTTCCACGCTGGGATACTCCCCATTGGTCACTATTACCTGTTCTTCCCCGTTGACGGAAAATTTCCAGGCATACTCGAAGATGGCCTTGGGGGCGTCTTCCGGTACGGTCATCCCTTCCTGTATATTGGCCCCAATCTTATACGGACGAAAATCGATTACTGGCAAATGGTTCAGAACATGGTTGGCGTAAAGGATACAGGCCAGTAATGATACCCCGGCCAGGACCAGGTTAATTTTGGTAACGAAAATGGGCTTGATATATTCATCCCCGAACCAGAGCACCAGGATCAGCACGAGGAGGACCACATCCTTACTGAAGGATTCCCAGGGGGTTAGCTTGATGGCATCACCAAAACAACCGCAATCGGTCACTTTATTAAAATAGGCCGAATAAAAGGTAAGGAAGGTGAAGAAAATGATCATTCCCATGATGCTCCAGAGGGTGATCCGTTTTTGGAAACCGAGTAACAACAGCACCCCCAGGATTACTTCCAGAATAACCACAAATAAGGAAATGGCCAGGGCATAGGGCATAAAGACAGGCAGGTCCAGTACACCAGGACTAAAATATTCTTCGAGTTTAAAAGAAAAACCAACCGGGTCATTGAGCTTGATGTAACCGCTGATTATAAACAGGACCCCAACAACAATCCGACAAATATGGACTAGGTATTTCATAGGCTTAATGGGTATGCACCCCTAAATGGATGAGCGCAAAGACTGCGTAATTAATGATATCCTGGTAATTGGCGTCAATGCCTTCGCTCACCAGTGTTTTTCCCTGGTTGTCTTCGATCTGCTTTACTCTGAGAAGTTTTTGCAGGATAAGGTCAGTCAGGGAACTTACTCTCATATCGCGCCAGGCTTCTCCGTAATCAAAATTCTTGGCTTCCATCAATCCCTTGGTCCTGGCTACAGCAGCATCGTATAATCCAAGGGCTTCCTCAGGTTGCAGGTCGGGTTCTTCAGCGATCCCTTTTTCTACCTGGATCAATGCCATTACGCAGTAATTGATTATTCCGATAAATTCCGGCACCTCCCCTTCATCCACCTTTCTGACCTCATTTTCCTGCAAACTTCGTATCCGTTGGGCCTTGATATAGATCTGGTCTGTAAGTGATGGCAGGCGCAGGATCCTCCAGGCACTGCCGTAGTCTTTCATTTTTTTAGAGAAGAGGTCCCGGCAACGGGTTATAATTTCATCGTACTGCTCGGAGGTATGCTGCATGGAAAGCTCGAAATTTATGTAAATTTCGCGTAAATTATTATAAACTTCAAGGTTTTGGATTTAAACTTGTTACCAATATTTACAAACTCCCGGTGCGTACCGATTATCCCATGACATTAAATTGCAAAGGGCAACTGATTTCCCTGAAAACCCCACTGGTTATGGGGATTTTGAACATTACCCCGGATTCTTTCTACGATGGGGGCCGATATAAGCAAACCACTGATATCATGCGCCAAACCGAAAAGATGCTGCAGGAAGGAGCTGCCTTTATCGATGTTGGCGCCTACAGTTCCCGTCCCGGAGCGGCCCACGTTCCCGAAAAAGAGGAGGAAGCGCGCATATTGCCTGTGATAGATCTGCTGCTGAAGGAATTCCCGGATGTCCTCCTGTCTGTTGATACCTTCAGGAGTGAAATCGCACGCAGCTGTATTGCCCACGGGGCAGCCATGATCAATGACATCTCCGGGGGGACACTGGATCCCAAAATGCTGGAAACCGCAGGGGAATTAAAGGTGCCATATATCATGATGCATATGAGAGGAACACCCCAAACCATGAGCGGGTTAACCCAATATGACAATCTGGTGGAGGATATCATCTATGATTTCTCCGAAAAGATCTCCCAGGCCAGGGCTGCCGGAATAAATGACCTGATCCTGGATCCCGGGTTTGGCTTTGCCAAAACCCTGGAACAGAATTACGAATTGCTGAAACAGCTCGACCTGCTGCTGAACCTGGACTACCCCCTTCTGGTGGGGTTAAGCCGTAAATCCATGATATACAAGCTGCTGGACCAAGGCCCGGAAGAAGCCCTGAACGGTACTACCGCCCTTCATATGTACAGCCTGGTGAAAGGCGCACACATCCTCCGCGTGCACGATGTCAGGGAGGCCGTGGAATGCATTCGCCTGT
>NZ_CEYNTP010000075.1:0-10867 GCF_982873095.1 Lentiprolixibacter sp.
GGTTTACCTTTTCCAACCCCATACTGAAGTTGAATTCATAGATACCTGATCAAATGAACAAAAACTATTATGCTATTTTAATGGCCGGAGGGGTAGGTTCCCGTTTTTGGCCGGTAAGCACAACGGATAACCCCAAACAGTTCCACGACATGTTGGGTACAGGGGAGACACTTATACAGAAGACGTTTAACAGGCTAAACCGCTTTATCCCTTCCGAAAACATCTTTATCCTTACCAATGAAATCTATAATGACCTTGTCCTCGAACAACTGCCGGGGATAAGGCCAACCCAGGTGGTACTGGAACCTGCTATGCGAAATACAGCGCCATGTATCCTCTATGCAGCACTTAAGATCTACAAGGAAGACCCGGATGCCCTCATGGTAGTAGCTCCCAGCGACCACTGGATAGAGGACGAAAAGGCCTTTGAGAATAACGTGATCCAATGTTTTGATAAATGTAAGGACACTGCTGCCCTCTGTACCCTGGGGATTAAACCCAGCTTCCCAAATACAGGATATGGCTATATTGAGTATGAAACGGAGGGGGAGGCCAATGGTGATGCCTTGCGGACGGTAGCACAGTTCCGGGAAAAACCGGATTATAAAACTGCCAAAGGTTTCCTCGAACAAGGGAATTTCCTGTGGAATGCCGGTATATTTATGTGGAGTGCCAAAACTATAATAGATGCGTTTGCCCGGTACCAACCAGAGATGTATAGCCTGTTTGAGGCCGGCATACCCCTGTATAATACAAAGGAAGAGGCGGCTTTTGTGGCAAGCGAATACCCCAAAGCAGAAAACATCTCCATTGACTATGCCATCCTGGAACACGCAGCAACCACTCTTGTATTGCCGGCAAGTTTTGACTGGAACGACCTGGGTACCTGGGGTTCTTTGTACGATAAGCTGGTAGATAATGGTGATAAGAATGTGATGATCAACGGGCAGCTTTGGAATCAGGATGCCATGGGCAATATGATTCGCGTGCCCAGGAATAAATTGGTGGTGATTGAAGGATTAAATGACTATATTATCGTGGACAAAGAAGAAGTCCTAATGATTGTTCCCAAAAGCAAGGAACAGGAAATAAAAAATATCAGGGCTTCTGTTGCAGAAAACTACGGTGAGGATTACGTGTAACAACTTATGAATCAGGAATACCAACAGCAAGACATGCACTCTCCTGACCCCGGCAGGGGCAGTGGAGATGAGGTGAAACGGGATTTTCAGGGGTTGCTTGGCAGTGTGCGTTCCTTCCTTTCGGACTTGCTGAATATCAGGCAAAACACGGATCAGGACGCCACAAAAGAAGCCATCATCGCAGATATATCATTTAAAGGGCATACCGCCTGGATCCTTGTGTGTTCCATATTTATTGCCTCTGTGGGGCTCAATGCCAATTCTACCGCGGTGGTTATCGGAGCGATGTTAATTTCTCCCCTCATGGGCCCCATCCTTGGGATAGGAATGTCCGTGTCTATCAATGATGTGGATACCCTGAGGAGGTCCCTGAAGAACTTTGCGGTTATGGTGGTCCTGAGTGTACTAACGGCCTTCCTCTTTTTTAAATTTTTTCCTCTGCGAGACGAATCCTCAGAATTACTCGCCAGGACAGCACCTGATATCCGGGATGTCCTCATTGCGTTTTTTGGCGGATTGGCTTTGGTCATTGCAAGGGCAAAAAGAGGTACTATAGCTTCTGTAATATTCGGTGTCGCCATCGCCACAGCCCTGATGCCACCGCTGTGTACAGTAGGGTTTGGCCTGGCAATCGGAAATTTAAGTTATGCCGGTGGGGCCATGTACCTGTTTACCATCAACACCATATTCATTGCCCTGGCTACCTTTTTGGTGATCAAATTCCTGCGTTTTCCCATGGTGCGTTACGCCAACTCCAGGAAGCGTCGTTTAATAGGCAGGATCGCTACCCTCGTGGCGATACTGGTTATGATCCCGGCAGGGTATACGTTTTACAATGTGTTCAGGAAGTCGCAGTTTATGTATCAATCTCAGCAGCTCATTAATGAAACCATAGAAGTATATGAGTTTCAGGAACGGGGGAGATATATGGAAAACCTCACGGAAATCTCCTATGACCAAAGTGGGCAATCCTTTATCGAACTGGTTACTATGGGGGACGAGCTCATCCCGGAAAATGTAATTAACTCCTGGAGGAACCAGAAAAACAAATATCCACTCCTTGTGGAGGCGGAACTCCGCGTGGTCCAGGGGGGCAGGGACGACTCTGAAGAGAAATTCCGCTACGTCAACGAATTGTACGAAGCCAAGAAAGCGGAATTGCTGAACAAGGATGAACGCATCCGTATCCTGGAAGCAGAATTGGCCAGTTTAAGCAAACAAGCTACTCAGCAGATCCCTTTTGGCGATATCAGTGCTGAGGCCCGTGCTTCCTATGAGTACCTGGACGGATTGAGTTTTTACTACAGTATCCGGACAGATTTTAGCAAAACGGACACCATCCCGATTTTTGAAGTGAAATGGAAAGATGAAGCCAGCAGCAACCAGATTGCCAGGGACAGCAGGAGGTTACACGAATGGTTGAAACTTAGGTTGAAGAATGATGCGATTCAGCTGAAAGCCTTTACCTATTAATCCCGCTCTTCAATATACATCTGACGCACTTTCTTGAATAGCTCTGAGGAATAGACAAAGTCCGTAATCGCTTTGTTGTCTGTCTTAAAAATGTCCTTGTTAGTGCCTTCCCATTCCTTGACACCATTTTTAAGGAAGATGATCTTTTCCCCAATCTCCATCACGGAGTTCATGTCGTGACTGTTGATAACGGTAATAATGTCAAACTCCTTGGTGATTTCCTGGATGAGGTTATCGATTAGGATAGCCGTATTGGGATCAAGCCCGCTATTGGGCTCATCGCAAAAGAGATATTTAGGGTTCATTACAATGGCCCGTGCTATGGCCACCCTTTTTTGCATACCCCCTGAGATTTCTGCAGGGTATTTTTTATGTGCGCCTTCAAGGTTCACCCGTTTCAGTACAAAATTTACCCTGTCTTCCATTTCTGATCGGGACTGTTTGGTGAACATCTCCAGGGGGAACATTACATTGCCTTCCACGGTCATAGAGTCAAACAGGGCACTTCCCTGGAAGACCATGCCCATATCCTGCCTCAGGTCGCGCCGTTCATCTCCTGACAATTCTGCCCAACGGCGGCCGTCATAGCTTATGGTGCCCTCATCCGGGATCAATAAACCCAGTAAGCATTTCATAAATACGGTCTTTCCCGATCCGCTTTGACCGATGATGAGGTTGGTTTTACCTTTTTCAAAGGAAGTAGTGATGCCTTTGAGTACATGGGCATCACCGAAGGATTTATGTAAGTTAACAACGTCGATCATCAGCCTAGTAACAATTGGGTGAGGATAAAATTCAAGATGATGATCACAACACTGGTCCAGACAAAGGCCACCGTACTGGCTTTACCTACATCCAGGGCCCCGCCTTTCATATAATATCCGTGAAATGAAGGCAGCGTTGCGATTATGAAGGCAAAAACCACGGACTTAATAAAGGAGTAGGTCACGTGGAAGGTAATAAAGTCGAGCTTGAGGCCTTCTACGAATTCTGCGCTGGAACTGTGCGCCCCAAGGACATTGGCGATCCAGCCCCCAAAAATCCCCACATACATGGCAATGGCCACGATAAAGGGATAGAAGAGCATGGCGATAATTTTTGGAAATACCAGGTAGTTCAAGGAGTTCACTCCCATGACCTCCAGGGCGTCAATCTGTTCCGTAACACGCATGGTACCAATACTGGAGGTGATATAGGAGCCCACTTTACCGGCCATAATGATGGAGGTGAATGTTGGGGCGAATTCCAGGATCACTGATTGCCGTGTAGCAAATCCGATCAGGTTTTTGGGGATAAGCGGATTGGTGAGGTTCAAAGCCGTCTGAATGGCAACTACCCCACCGATGAAGATCGAAATGAAGATGATTATACCCAGGGAACCAAAAATAAGTTCATCGATCTCCTTGAGGATCAAATTCTTCATTATCGGCCATTTGGTTGGCTTTTTAAAAACCTCGCGAACCATAATGGCATAGCTTCCAATCGCGGAAAGGTAGTTCATTGAACTGTGGTCATCTTCTCAGCGTAAAAATAACAATATTAACGTTCAATTGACTTTCAATTCCCTTTTTTGAGGCTATAATTCGCTATTTTTGGGGGATAGTAAATGAAACTTATGAAGCCTCATCGATTCCACTTATTCATCGTCTTTTTTACCCTATCTGCCTTGGTAAGTACCCTTTCTGCCCAAAAGAAGAACAGGGAGGGCAATACCCTTACTACAGAACAGACAGCACCCTATCAGCAGCCCAAATTAGTGGTGGGAATAGTGGTGGATCAAATGCGGTATGATTACCTGACACGTTTTTGGGACCACTACGGAAAGGGTGGCTTTAAACGCCTGGTAAGTGGCGGGTTCAATTGCCGTAACAACCATTTTAATTACGCACCTACAAGCACGGGTCCGGGGCATGCCTCCGTCTACACGGGGACCACGCCGGCCACCCACGGGATTATAGGAAATGAGTGGTATGATAAGTATGCAGATGCCTCAGTATATTGTGCTTCGGATACTACCCAGACTTCTGTAGGGACAACCTCTGATGCCGGGCAGATGTCCCCCCATCGTATGAATGTGACGACCATCACAGACCAACTGAGGTTACACACCCAGATGCGGTCGAAGGTTGTTGCCGTTGCATTGAAAGACCGGGGAGCAGTACTTCCCGGAGGGCATACGGCCAATGCCGCCTATTGGTTTTCAGGGGGCTCAGAGGGGAATTGGATCAGCAGCTCCTTCTATATGGAACAGTTGCCTGCCTGGGTGAGCAAGTTCAATAATTCTAACGCTGTAGAACGGTATAAAAGGCCGTGGAATACACTGAAACCCATAAATACTTATGTGCAAAGTGGTACGGATAACAATATGTACGAGGGAGTCTTTGATGGCAAAGAGGAACCGGTTTTTCCTTATGACCTCGAATCACTGTGGGACGATAACGGGCAATTCGGTTTGCTCAGGATCACTCCTTATGGTAACAGTATTACCACAGATTTTGCCCTTGCAGCGATGAAGGGTGAAGACCTGGGGCAGGACGATATTACCGACTTTCTCGCGATCAGCTACTCCAGCACGGATTATGTGGGTCATTTTTTCGGTGTTAATTCGAAAGAGATTCAGGACACCTATATACGGCTGGACCAGGACCTGGAGCGTTTACTGAACGAGCTGGACAAGCAGGTAGGCGATGGGAATTATACCGTTTTTTTAACGGCAGACCACGCTGCAGTGCACGTTCCTGCCTATCTCAGCGATCTTAAGATCCCGGCAGGGTACTTTTCCCTTTCAGAATATCGGGAGCGTCTGTTTGATTTTCTCAGGTACCGCTATGGGACCACAGAGCTGATTAAAAACTATTCTAATGCCCAGATTTTCCTGGATCATCAAGTAATCCAAAATCTGGACATCAGTGTCCAGGAAGTGCAGGAGGCACTGGCCAGGGAGATGATCAAATATGAGGGAATAGACCGTGTATACACGGCCCACCAGATGTTGAACAATGAATACAGCGAGGGCATCCCCAATATCCTTCAGAACGGATATAACCAAAAGCGATCGGGCGATATTCTGTTGGTGCTTGAGCCTGCCAAAGCTTCTTATTCCAGGACAGGATCCACGCATGGTTCCCCGCAAATCTATGACACCCATGTTCCTTTATTGTTCTATGGGAAGGGTATTCGGAAGGGGAGTACTGCGGAGCGGACAGAAATCCCTGATATTGCCCCTACCATTGCTTCGCTACTGGGAATAGCTTTCCCTAATGGGGCTACGGGAAGTCCTATAAGTGTGGTCCTAGAATAGTTTACTTCGGATGCCTTTCCACCTGAGCTTCCTGATAAACTGACCTTCTTCTGTAGATACGATAAAGGGTTTTTTATTATTCCTGGCCGACAGATAACCGCGAAGGTTATCTCCTATGGCCCTCGGTTTCTTTGTTTTTACAGCCATTTTGAACGAGGCGATCAGGGTAATGATAAAACCGTAGCGCATGAGATACATGGCTTCGCCCTGTAGTCTTTTGGCTCGTTTGTTATACGCTGCTCCAAGTGGCCTGAGGTGTTTTACCTGTAGCGATTCATCCGTAAAGGTGGTAAAGCCGTAGTACGCCGCGAGGAGCTCGTCTACGGTATCCCATCCCATGGCGGGCTTTAATCCCTTAATCGTCTTAAAACAGCGTTTAGTGTAAGATTTGAAAGCGCCCCTGACATGATCCTGGTTCATGGGATGATTGCGTTTCCAAACCCCACTATCGTCCTGCTCATAGGCAAACCCTCCGGCAATACCTACATCGGGATGTGCTGAAAAGATGGCAGCGATCCTCTCAAAATATTCAGGAGGCAGGATAATATCCGCATCCAGTTTAACTATGAAGTCATATTCATCGTCCAGCAGTTCCAGCCCATAGTTGAAGGTATGTACTACCTTTCCCCCTGGCATATGCTGGGCGTCAGAATGCCTGTTCCGTTTTATAAAATGGGGGTATTGTGGATTAAATCGGTCAATTATGGCTTCTGTGCCATCTGAAGAATGATCGTTAACAATAACCACTTTTTTGGGAGGTAGGGTTTGATGCACAAGAGACTCCAGGGTTTTGTCCAGATAGGCCTCTTCATTGTGAGCGGGGATAACTACGTAGTATTCCATTTCAGACCGAGGAAATTAATGGGTTTTTCGCTCGGCATAGACGATATAGTACCTTGGGGTAAATCGCCTCAGAATGGGTCGTAAACCAATTTTACCTACAGGATTGGTCCATTTTTCCCTATCCTTGATTTCCCAGCCGGCCTTGTCGAGTAACCAATCGAACTGCCAGGCCTCAAATTCGTGATAGTGCCGGTCGCGGGGATCCTGTTCATTGCGGTATGCGGTTGCAAACCATAACCTCAGGGGTACACTGGCTACCAGTCGCTGTGCCTTTATTTCTCTTAAAACATTAAAGGGTGCTACGAGGTGTTCAAAGATTTCGAAGGCAGTAACCACTTCGGCAGTGGAGTTGGCTACCTTACTAAAATCGAGATCAAGATCCTCTCCTCCCGTATTCTCCACATCATACCCGTGATCCTGCATGATATCGGTCAGGGGGTTGCTTACGCCAAGATCGAGAATTCTGGTTGATTTAGGAATATGTTTTTCCAGGAAAGCAAGGGTGTTCCGATAGCGTTTGGTGGGATAAAACTTATCGTACATGATGAATTAGCAGCGGTATACAAAAGCATTGATGTTCATACCGGCACCCACACTTGCAAACATGACCACATCTCCCTTGTTAATTTCGTGGTTTTCCAATTGTCCCCGCTTAACCATATCGAACAGGGTGGGTATGGTTGCCACAGAACTGTTACCAAGGGTATTTATGTTCATGGGCATGATGTTGTCTGGCACCCTCATTTTATAGGATCGGTAAAACCTTTGCACGATGGCCTCATCCATCTTTTCGTTTGCCTGGTGCAGGAAGATCTTTTTAAGGTCTGTTATGGGGATATTGCTCTTTTCCAGGCAGGCCTTCATAGCACTGGGAACATGGGATATGGCAAATTCATAGATTTTACGCCCATACATCTTGATGTATTGTGTGGTATCCGAAGCATTGCGATCGTAAGATTCCCCATTGAACAGGAAATACGCCTCCCCGTTGGCATAAGTTGCAGAAATATGGGCCAGGATCTCCCCGGAATTACCTTCAGCGGATATAATACTAGCCCCGGCGCCATCTGAATAAATCATGGAATCCCGGTCTGCGTGGTCTACAACCCTGGAAAGCGTTTCTGCACCGATTACAAGGCAGTTTTTTGCCATGCCACACCGGATATATGCCTGGGCCTGGATCACGCCTTCCACCCATCCCGGACATCCGAACAGCATATCGTAGGCCACGCAATACGGGTTTTTGATTTTCAACCGGTTTTTAACCCGGGTTGCAAGGGTAGGCAGGGTATCTGATTGGGTATGCCCTTTTTTCACGTTACCGAAATTATGTGCGAAAATGATATAATCCAGGGACTCCGGATCAATACCGGCATCTTCGATTGCAGCCTGGGCTGCATAATAGCCCAGGTCAGAGGTGTTTAAATCATCCTGCGCGTAACGGCGTTCCTTGATACCCGTGATGGCTTTGAACTTCTCAATAATAACGGTATTGGAGTGCTCAAATGGTGCACCGTTACTATCCAGAAAATTGTGTTCTTCAAAATGGTTATTCTTAGTCTTTACAGCGGGGATATAGCAACCTGTACCCAGTATTCCAACGTTCATGTTTGCGTTTCCTATAGTTTGGGTCAAAATGTAAGCATTAAATTCATTTCGTTCAAAAAAGATAAGGCACAGTTTACGATGCCCAACGAGCCAAAATCCTGCTTTTCATGTTATGAAATAGCATGTTAAATCACATAAAATCAGTAGTTTACCTACTAATCAGCCTCGGTATAAGCTGATATCGGGACACAACTGCAAATGAGGTTTCGGTCTCCATAAGCATCATCTACCCGACGTACACTGGGCCAGAATTTGTTATCCGCAACATAAGGTAACGGGAATGCTGCTTCCTGTCTGCTGTACGAATACGGCCAATGGTCTGCAGTCAACATACTTAGTGTATGGGGTGCATTTTTAAGGATATTGTCTCCTTCCTCTGTGCCGCACCTTTCAATTTCCGAATGGATGGCCAGTAAGGCATCACAAAACCGGTCCAGTTCGGCAAGGCTCTCACTTTCTGTGGGCTCAATCATCATGGTGCCGGCTACCGGAAAAGAAACGGTGGGCGCGTGGAATCCATAGTCCATGAGCCGTTTGGCAATGTCAGTCACTTCGATACCGAGATGCTTGAAAGGACGGCAATCAATGATCATTTCATGTGCAGCCCTGCCCTGTTCACCGGTATACAGTACCTGATACTTACCTTCAAGTCGGTTTTTAATGTAATTCGCATTCAGTATGGAGACCTTTGTGGCTTCACTGAGGCCTTCTTCTCCGAGCATTTTGATATATCCATAGGAAATCAGACAGGCCAGCGGGCTGCCCCAGGGAGCTGCGGATATCGCAGTTATAGCGTTTTCTCCTCCTGTTGCTATCACAGGATGTCCTGGCAGGAAAGGTGCTAACTGGGGAGCAACGCAAATAGGTCCTACTCCCGGGCCACCTCCGCCATGGGGTATGGCAAAGGTTTTGTGCAGATTGAGGTGGCAAACATCTGCCCCGATAGCTGCCGGATGGGTTAGCCCCACCTGGGCATTCATATTGGCACCGTCCATATACACTTGGCCGCCATGGTCATGGATGAGCCTGGTAATTTTCCGTATTGAGGATTCATAAACTCCGTGTGTAGAGGGGTAGGTGATCATCAGTGCAGCCAGGTTCTCTGAGTTCGCCACTACTTTTTCCTCCAGGTCCTGCAGGTCGATATTGCCTTTTTCATCGGTTTTTGTCACCACCACCTTCATGCCAGCCATCACTGCAGAAGCGGGATTGGTACCATGAGCAGATGCCGGGATGATACAAATGTTGCGATGGCTTTCGTTGCGTGACTCGTGGTAGGCTCTGATGGTCATCAGGCCGGAATACTCCCCCTGAGCCCCAGAATTGGGTTGTAGCGATGTTGCTGCAAATCCTGTTATGGTGCTGAGGTCATTTTCGAGCTTTCGCAGTACTTCATGATAGCCCGCAGCCTGTCCCACAGGGGCAAAAGGATGTATGTTCCCCCATTCTGGTGTACTGAGCGGAAGCATTTCCGTAGCCGCGTTCAGTTTCATGGTACAGGACCCCAGCGGGATCATGGAATGGTTCAAGGCCAGATCCCTGCGCTCCAGTTTCTTAAGGTAGCGCATCAATTCTGTTTCAGAATGATAGGAGTTAAATACCTCATGCTCCAGGAAATCGGAGGTACGAAGAAGTGCTGACGGAAGAAGAGGTTCAGAAAATTCCTGATAACCGGAAAGGTCAACAGCCTCAATGGAGCCTGTGATGCAGGTGGCCAGTTCGCTCAGATCTTCCATACTTGTCGCCTCATTAATAGAGACCGATATCATTTCCTCATTGATGTAATTGAGGTTGATCCCCATACCTACAGCTCGTGCCCTGACCTCAGTTGCATTGATCACCCTGATTTTCAGGGTGTCAAAGAACACATCATTATATTGTTGAATACCGGATGCCTTTAGATAGGCATCCAGGATCCTCGTTTTTCTGTGGATTTCCCCGGCGATATGCCTGAGCCCTTCTGGGCCATGGTATACGGCATAGGCCCCTGCCATCACGGCCAGAAGTACTTGTGCCGTACAAATATTGGAGGTGGCTTTATCGCGTTTAATATGTTGTTCGCGGGTTTGCAGGGCCATTCGCAGCGCAGGCTGCTCATCCGTGTCACGGGTACGTCCTATGATCCTTCCCGGAATATGACGCTTGTAGTCCTCCCTGGTAGCGAAATATGCGGCGTGCGGACCGCCATATCCCAAGGGAATCCCCAGGCGCTGTGTGGTACCCACTACCACATCGGCCCCTAGTTCTCCGGGAGGCGTTAACAGTACCAAACTCAGGATGTCGGCAGCTACAGCCACTTTTATACTGTTTTCCTGTGCCTTCTGGATAAATCCTCCCAGGTCATCTACCTGTCCGTATTTCCCCGGGTACTGGAGGAGGGCCCCAAAAAATCCTGAATCTAAACCAAAGTCTTCATGTTCGCCAATTACCAGCTCTATGCCCAGTGGCTTTGATCGTGTTTGTAACAGGGAAAGGGTCTGGGGCAGGACGGCTTCAGAAA
>NZ_CEYNTP010000076.1:0-10783 GCF_982873095.1 Lentiprolixibacter sp.
ACAGGTCGCGGGAATTCCTATGTGGTTTCGGACGAGCTGGAAGAAGATGTTTTTGTTCCCTTCAACCGTATCAACCGGGCGCTTCATAGGGACAAAGTAGAAGTGTATGTCTTTCCAAAAACGCGCTCTAAAAAATTAGAAGGCGAGATCAAAAGAATACTGGAGCGGAAAAAAAGCGCCTTTGTAGGTACCGTGGATTTGCAAAAAACCTTTGCTTTTGTACGTCCCACGGATCCTAAAATGTATACAGACATCTTTGTTCCCCGTGAACATATCGGCAAGGCTAAGGACGGGGACAAGGTTTTGGTGGAAATTTCCCGATGGGATGAGGGTGAAGATTCACCAACAGGCCGCATTACTGAAATCCTGGGAAAACCGGGTGAGCATCACACAGAAATACATGCTATCCTTGCAGAATACGGTCTGCCGGCAACATTTCCAATGGAAGTAGAACGATTTGCCCAGCAACTAGACACCCGTATCCTGGATAAGGAGATCAGAAAGCGGAAAGACATGCGGGAGGTGCTTACATTTACCATAGACCCTAAGGATGCAAAGGATTTTGACGATGCGTTGTCTTTCCGGGAACTGGAAGGCGGACTCTTTGAAATTGGGATACATATTGCCGATGTATCGCATTACGTGCAACCCGATACCATCCTTGAGGATGAAGCCTTTGAGCGCGCCACTTCTGTATACCTGGTAGACCGGGTAGTTCCCATGCTCCCGGAAGTATTATCTAACCAGGCCTGTTCCCTGCGGCCTAAGGAAGAGAAGTATACTTTTTCAGCAATCTTTCAGCTGGATCAGGAAGCCCGGGTCAAAAAAGAATGGTATGGCCGTACGGTGATCAACTCTGACGAGCGCTTTGCTTATGAAGAAGCCCAGCATATCATTGAAACTGGTAAACCAATAGTTCCTGCTGATGTATCTATTCGCGAAGGGGGGTATACGGTATCCCGGGAAATTGCTGATGCCATCATCACGCTGGACCGCCTGGCGAAAAAAATGCGGACAAACCGCATGCGCGCGGGAGCAATCACCTTTGACAAGGTTGAGGTAAAGTTTAATCTCGATAAAGAAAACGAACCGGAAAGTGTTTATTTCAAAGAAACTAAAGACGCCAATAAGCTGATCGAGGAATTTATGTTGCTCGCTAATAAAAAAGTGGCGGAATTCATCGGGAAAAGATCGCCCACACACACCTTTGTGTACCGGGTGCACGACGAACCCGATGAAGAGAAATTGATGGCGCTTAACGGGATTGTTTCAAGGTTTGGGCACAAGATTAACTTCCAGAGTAAAAAATCCATTAGCGCGTCTCTAAACAAGCTTCTCGTGGACGTACAGGGCAAGCGCGAACAGAACTTAGTAGATACCCTGGCCATACGCAGTATGAGCAAGGCCATCTACACCACAGAAAACATTGGGCATTACGGGCTGGCTTTTGATTATTATACCCATTTCACCTCTCCGATCCGACGCTATCCGGATGTAATGGTCCACCGCTTGCTGCAACACTATCTGGACAAAGGAAAGTCACCTAAACCCGAACCTTATGAGGAACACTGCAAGCACGCCTCCAATATGGAGCAGCTGGCATCTCAGGCGGAACGGGATTCAGTCAAATATATGCAGATCAAATTCATGCAGAAACACGAGGGAGACAGCTTTAAGGGTGTGATTTCCGGAGTAACCGAGTGGGGGATCTATGTGGAGATCATCGAAAATAAGTGTGAAGGCATGGTTCGGATTAGGGATTTACGGGATGATTATTATACCTTTGATGAAAGGCAGTATGCTCTGATAGGCGAGCGTACAGGCAAGGTCCTGCAATTAGGTGACGAAGTAATGGTTAGTGTAAAGAACACAGATCTGGTAAGGCGCCACCTCGACTTCAACCTGCTGGGCACGATTGACAAGGCGAATTAAAGCAAATCAGGTTTGTTTTTTACGCCGGCCAAAAGGAATACCATGAAAACACTGCTGGCATCATTTCTATTCATCATTACAACAGGCTTATCCCTTTCTGCCCAGGGGGAATCCGTTAACAGGGAACTCCAGGCCTTCCGGGAGGTAAAAGCTTTTGACGGTATTTCTGTAAACTTAATACGATCACAGGAGAACAAGGCGGTAATCAGAGGGGCGAATACCAACAAAGTCGCTATTGTTAATAATGATGGTGTTTTGAAGATCCGCATGGAAATCGATAAGTTATTCAGTGGCTACCGCACTTTTGTAGACCTGTATTACGCCCAACCTCTAATTGTCATTGATGTAAATGAAGATGCCAGGATTACCTCTGAACAGGTTTTCGAACAGGAAGTTCTCGAGGTAAAAGCCCAGGAGGGCGGGGAAGCAGAAATTGAAGCCCGGGTGGAACAGTTGCTGATCAAGTGTGTTACCGGCGGGATGATCACCGCGAGTGGTACTTCTGCCAACCAGGACGTACAGATCAATACGGGGGGACAATATTTTGGCAAGGCTTTCACTACAAACTTCAGCACTGTAAACGTCAACGCAGGTTCCAGGGCAGAAATTTATGCAACAAAATATGTGAAGGCCACCGTGAAGGCAGGGGGACAGGTTTTGGTTTTCGGGGACCCTGAAAAAATGGATGAAAAAACCGTTTTCGGTGGAAAAATAATCAGAATGTAAAGTCAAAGGAAGATGGTCGAAGACATCCAGGCAGCGATACCATTGGGCTTGTTATTGAGCTTTATGATTGGCCCTGTTTTCTTCGTCTTGCTCGAAACCGGTGCTACCAAAGGATTCCGGGCGGGACTGGTCTTTGATCTTGGGGTTATTTTTGCCGACATCATTTTTCTAGTTATTGCTTATTTCAGTAGTTACCAGCTCCTGGAAAACCTAAGCAACCAACCCGGCTTATATGTTTTTGGCGGGGTGATCCTCCTCCTTTACGGGATCACCATATTCTTCAACAGGGAAAGTCTGAAAAGTAAATCAGATATAAAACCGCGCAGGGGCGGGTATCTCAGCTTATTCGTTAAAGGCTTTCTTCTAAATTTTATAAATATCGGCGTGCTTGTGTTCTGGCTTGGGGTAATTATAGTAGTAGGGCCCAGCCTCGACAATGACCCCAACCGGATGATGGTCTTTTTTGGTGCTATGCTGGGGGCCTACCTCTTTGTTGACATGATCAAGATCCTCCTGGCAAAGCAACTCCGTTCGAAGCTCACCGTGGAGCGGATTCGTTTGGTTAAAAAAGGACTGGGCATTATCCTTGCCATCTGCGGACTTGTCCTGATCACCAAAGGGTTCCTTCCTAAGGACAAACTCAATATTGAGAAAGGGATCGAACTGATCAACGAATAGGCACAAAAAAACCCTTCTCGAAGAAGGGTCTTTTGAGGCATCGAGCGGATTCGAACCGCTGTACAAGCTTTTGCAGAGCTGTGCCTAGCCACTCGGCCACGATGCCTGTTAGTTGTGCAAATTTATGGGATTTCAAAGAAAGAGTTCAAAAGTTAAGGCACAATTATTCCAATCTTCCTTCCCCATATCGGGTTCTTAGAGGCATCGGGTGGACTCGAACCACCATACAAACCCTTGCGGGGTTTGGCCTAACCAATTCAGCCACAATGCCAGGGTGTGGCAAAAATAAGCCTCCTTTTTGTTTTTTGAAACTACCTGGCCGGTCTTTTAACGACTATCATGTAGTTTTACCGAGACAGCTTCCACATCCCCGCCGATGGGAGGGTTGATCTTGGATATTGTCACCACTGCGTCCTTAACCGGTGGGAGTTCTTCAAAAATGCGATCCAAAATGCGCTTCCCGACGTGTTCCAGCAACTTTGACCTGATAGCCATCTCTTCTTTGACAATTTTATGGATATGAACGTAATCTACGGTATCCCCAAGAATGTCAGACTTAGCTGCCTTTTGCAAATCAGCCGTTACAGCTACGTCTACCCGGTAATCACTACCAATGAGCGCTTCTTCTTCCAGGCAGCCGTGATAGGCATAAAGGCGGATATTATCCACGGAAACGGTTCCCATAACATACAGGTTTACCGCAAACTTAAGCTTTTGGCGTGGATTCTCTTAGTAGGTACAACGACAATTGCTGAGCCCCTGGAAGAGGTCAACCCCTAAGGTGATCACATGGGTACCCGTACTGAAACCGAGGATTTCATTAAGGATGATCTGATAGGAATATCCGAAGTAAAAATTACTCTTCTTAAGTCCTATCAAGGGTGCGATATACAAAGGATTACCAATCTGGTCGTTCAGGAAACGGTAGGTGACCCCGGCGTAGTAGTAATCTTCAAAATCATACCAACGGAATTTGGTGTTGAGGTCAGTAACGGAACGGCCATCACTTTCGAACCACTGGAAAAATACAGAAGGCTCAATTTCCAAACGGCTGTTTTTATTTTTTGAATACCTATAACCCGTGTAGATGTAGTAGTTCCTTAGCCTGTTAGGCTCAAAAACAGGATTAAAACTGGTGAGGTCCTTGTCCAGCAGGTTGGAAGCATTGAGGCTGAAGTAAAACTTATCATACCGGTACAGCACCCCTACATCAAAGTTGTGGTTGGTGGTCCTTCGGTCGTCTGTGACACTAGGGTCCGGACTGTCAAAATTTTCGATGTCGATCCGGAATTGGTTAAAGTTATAGGAGATCCCGAAAGAGAGGAACTCATCGTCATACTTGTCCAGCGTAAGGTGGTGGGCAAAGGAAAGCCGCGCACCCCGTTGCCGGGTTTCCCCGTTACTGTCATTATAGAGGAGCATCCCCAACCCGGAACGGTTTCCAATACGAGCATCGGCCGCCAGGGACTGGGTATCGGGAGCATCCTCGATACCCACCCACTGGGTCAAGCCGTTAATCCTAACCTTGATGTGGTCTCCAATACCAGAATAGGTGGGTGACATCACGAAGGGGTTATCTGCCAGATATTGTGAAAGCTGAGGCAAGGTTAACTCCTGGGCAGTTGTGGCCCATGTGATGAAGAGGAGTAATAAGGTTATAAGCGGTCTGCGCATTGCGTCCAGGTTAAGTCAGTTATCGATACAGTGTAAAGTGGCCCACAAATTCACGTTCGTCTCGTTCCCCATTTAATTTGATTACGTACCAGTAATCACCTGTGGGGAGTTCATTGCCGTGGTAGGTGCCATCCCAACCTTGTGAACCGTAGGCTTCTTCAGCTACCACTCTACCATAACGATCATAAATTTTTATTAGTATTTCCGGGAAGCCTTCCATGTTGTCCGGGATCCAGAAATCATTCATTCCGTCACCATCCGGGGTAAAGAAATTGGGGATTTCGATATCGATGAATTCCATAAAAATCTGGGCTTCCATCTCACAACCCAACTGATCTACCACCCTTACGGTATGGGTAGCGGTTTCTGTGATATAGTAGGTGTTGTCTGAGCCGTTGTTATCATCATTGAAATAGAAAGTATACGGCGGCAATCCTCCGGCAGCTATAGCTGTAATCTCGTTGATGTTGTTCTGTTCGAGGGTCAGCGTAAGCGGCTCATAGCTGTCTATTTCAAAATCAAGCGTTTGAACACAACCGTTGGCGTGTGAAATAGCAACGTAGTGGCTGCCAGGAGCCAGATCCCTGAAATCAGGGTTCAGTTGCATGTCTGCCGGATCTGTAGAATCCAGGGCATACATGATGGAACCAAGAACGGAGGGGTCTTCCATGGTAATATTGATATAATTACCAGGGATATTACCCGTACACTCGTATACCGGTTCCACGAGACCATTGAGGTTCACACCCGGTTCTATTTCAACAATCACATTGGTTTCACAATCATTGGCATCCCTAACAAACACTACATACATGCCTGCTGCCAGATCGCTGAAAGTAGTTTGACCTGCAACAAAATCAGCATCGGCATTAGAATTGAAAGCAGTGCGGTAAGGAGGGGTTCCTCCGCTGATGGCAACGGTAATGCTACCATCTTCGCTACCAGCACATACTTCGGGCAGGGCCGTATAGGTCATTTCCACCGGAGTAGGCGCGGTGATGGTAAACTGGAAGGGAATGAAACATCCATTAACATCCTGTGCGATCACATCGTATACGCCGGGTGCCAGATCGGTAAACGTATTCACCGTATCGAACTTGTTGAGGTTCGGGCTGATGGCATACAGAATTTCACCAGTTCCACCAGATACTTCCACGGTAATGGTACCGTCCTCTTCCCCTGCACAGGTAACGTTAGTGAATTCCTGGCGGTCGATCTGCAATGGCATCGGTTCAGTGATGATGATCTCATTGGTAACCTCAACACAATCCACACTGGTCACACGTACCCAGTAACTTCCGGCGGGAAGGTTCTGGAACGTACCATCGTTTTGAGGACCATTTAACAGCATCGTTAAGGCAGCATCACCAAAGAGCTCATAGGAATAATTTCCAAGTCCGCCAGCGGCTTCTGCAATAATTGTGGCTGTGGATTCCCCGGTACAATTGATCATGGCGGCGCTGTCATCGATATTGATGGTCAATGGCTCAATCGGATCTATGGTGATCTGGTTTGAAATATCCGCTTCACATCCTACTGCATCCCGCACATAGTACTGGTATACACCATCAGTCACCGTAAAGGTGTGGGTGTCACCACCAGACATAGGCTGGAATACGATTCCATCTGTACTGTATTCATACGGCGCAGTTCCGCCTGAGGCAAACAACATCAGTTGCGCATTGTTCGTACACGTCATCATGGTCGTCTGAACAAGGGCACTTTCTACTTCTGTAGGTTCGGTAATGGTTACCTGAACCGTCTCTACGTCACAATTCCATCCGTCAGTCACAGTGATGCTGTAAGTGCCCGCACCCAGTCCGGTGAAAGTTGGGCTTCCCTGGGCCCCTGAACTGAAGGTAATGGTAGTGCCTGTAGCATCGTATACGTTCAGGATATACTGGTAACTTCCCTCTCCCCCTACCACATTGATAGCGGTTACTGAGGCATTAGTATCCCCGTAACAAAGCAGGTTGGTCAAAGCAGCTGATATGTCTGCTGTGATTGGAGCAGGTTGTACTAGTGTTTCAACATCATTCAGCACACATCCGCCCGCATCCGTAATGGCAATGGTAAAATTACCTGCTGAAAGACCACTGAATATGAAGCTGCTCACCCCATTTACGGTGTATACCTGGCTTGTTGTGGTGTTGGTCAGTACAATATCATATGGGGCATACCCACCTGTTGGCGCTACCAGGATCTCACCCTGGTCATTGGTACAGGTGACATTGGCTAACGGATTAACTGCAGCCGTCAGCGGCATATCAGGAGACATGATAGTAATGATATTGGTATCTTCCACACAGAAGGGCGCAGTCGTTTCGGTAACCCTTACGAAATAGTTGCCTCCTGAGAGTCCGGTTATCGCGAATGGATTAGTGCTGGTGTCCCCCGCACCGGTGATTCCTGTGCTAACTCCCGCAGCGGTAAACACTTCATAGGTGTATGCTCCGGTATATCCGGCAACATTGATTTCCAGAGTCCCATTGGTGTCCCCAAAGCAGGTAACCGGGGCAGTAGCTGTAGCCACCACATCAATTAGGTCATAAGGCGCAACCGTATAAGGTGCAGTATATACGTAGCACCCTGTTGCATTATCCGTTACCCGGAAGGTAAAAGTACCGGGGGTGGTCAGCTCAAAGGTAGCTGTAACATTGGTGGGTGTTCCGGTTAATGTGCCGTTGGGGTTTCCAAGCGGCAACAACTCAAAGGTGTAGGTGTTGGCCGGGTTACCGTCATCACTCACAGTGATCAGGACCTCTTCTGGATTCAAGCAACTGATAGCCGCATTCTGGCTTACTGCTGCTGTAAACACATTCAAAGGAGTGAGTGTAACCGTATCTGTGGTGTTACACCCATTCGCATCCGTCACGTATACGGTGATATTCTGAGTGCTTCCGTTGTCTACAACATTAAACGTATTGCTGGATTGCCAGTTAACATTATCAATACTGTAGAGGTAAGGCGCAGTTCCGGTACCCGGGCTTACTGTAGCCGTTATTGTGGCTGTATTTACCGTGTTGTCCGGATTACAATTGAACGCCGTTGCGGCTGCTGACATTAACAGTAAAGCTGGCTCATTAACTACAACTACTTCCCTCAGGGAACAACCGCGGTTGGAAACAGCCTCCACCTCATAGGTTCCTGCAGCCAATCCGCTAAAGAGGGGATCGGTTTGCGGACCCGCGATCAAAACAGCGCCGCTGTACAGGTTGTAGGTATACGGCGGATTGTCGTTTACACCTGGCGCACTCGGCGTGAGGTTAACGGTGATACTGCCGTCGCTTAGTCCGTTACAGGAGACATCAACCACTGTATGGGGGTCAAAAGTTACCGGGGCAGGCGTATCCAGGTCTACCGTAATAGTTTTGGTACATACCGGGTTGGAAGTATCCAAATCAGTAACGACAAAAGTATAAGTACCGGGCTGGCTTAAGCCTGTAAACACCCCAGTTGCATTTGATGCAGTGGTCACCAGGTCAGGGAAGGTAACGGTGTAGTCCAGGTTAGCTGAACCGCCGCTTACTGCAATGGTTATTTCCCCATCAGGTGTGGCAGTACAATCGATAGGCTTGACTACCGTACCCACCAGGTTCATTTCTTCATAAAGCACCTCAGGTCCGATGGTAGTAGTACACGACCATTGGTCAGTGATCTGAACCTCGTAACTACCCGCACCAAGACCACTGAATACCGTACTGGTCTGAGGGGCGCCAAAAGGAACACCATCCTTGATGAGCTGATAGGTGTAATTGCTTCCTTGTCCCCCTGTCGTACCCACAACTTCAATTTCTCCCTGCAGGTTGATGCAGTTTTCCTGATTGATCTGTAGGGTAGCTGTAATAGGCGCAGGATCAGCAAGGACGATATTGTTCTGTACCATTTGCTGGCAACCCTGGCTGTCCATTACCCAGGCTTCATAGGTTCCTGGCGACAGGTTTTCAAACCTCGGACTGGCAACAAAGGAACCAGGTCCTGCCGGGGCGGCAGTTCCCACAAAGTAGGTGTAACCTCCCCATCCGCCTTGTACGTTGGTGATTTCAATAATGCCATCGTTTCCTAAACAGGTAATAGGCGTAACATCCGCCAGCGCAGTGATTGCTGCAGGAGGCCCATCAATGGTGAAAGGCTCTGAATTTACACAGCCCGGATCGTTAGTCTGGGTAACAGTCACGTAATAACTTCCCGCCCCAATGTTAATTACCGGGGTAGGTCCGTTTCCGGCCTCTGAGCCTGAAGTCACAGAAACATCATCTGCCGTATTCGTTGGGGTACCGTTAGTGTCCCAGATCTCCCAGTCGAATCCACCTGCGTAGGTAGCGTCGATAAGTTCAAAAGTTACCTGCCCGGTAGCGGTGCCGAAACAGATGACATCGCTCAGTTTTACTACGTCGATGGTAAAGGTGTTCGGGTCTTCCAGGGTTTCCGTAGCTGTAATCATACAACCCGTATCCACGTGTCGGATCAGGAAGTTATAAACCCCGATATCCAGGCCACTGAACACATTGGACGCCTGCCAGTTGGTTCCATTATCTATGCTGTACTCATACTTAAGCGGATCGTTAACAGTGGATGTCACCGTGATGGTGATTTCTCCGTCCATCCCCGGGTTACAGGTTATGGGATTGGTGATGGCCGCAGTGGCCGTCAGCAATTCGTCATAAGGAAGAATAATAGCTGTTGTTGTGCCAATACAACCATTGCTGTCATAGACATTTATGGTATAGCTGCCACCAGCCACATTCGTTTCTACATAAGTGGTATTAGGTCCAGTTTGCACTACTACATCATCACCTGGCGCAGGAGTGCCCTGGTCATTGATAAACTCGTAGATCACATAAGTTCCGCTTCCTCCTGTAATGCCTGCCGCATTGATACTGATGCTGGCATTATTCGGGTTATTTCCGGCGGTACAGCCAAATTCGACTACCGTAGGTGCCGGAACCGCAATGGGGTTGGGCTCATCGATTACAATTCCAAAGATGTCGGTAAAACAATCATTAGTGCCCAGACCACGAACATCATAGGTTCCCGGAGGCACATTCTCAAAGGTATTTCCATTGAGGACCACGCCAACCGGCATTGGGGTCAGGGTATAGGTCAATGGGTTGATACCATTGTCTGTTTCCGTCAAGGTGATGGTTCCGTCAGACCCGCCGAAACAGGTGACATCTGTATGGGTTTCAGTAAAAATTGGAACTACTGCATTCGGAATGTCAATAGTGATCGTCTCCGCACAATTCGGAGGTGTTGTACTCTGATCGTAGATGGTAATATCATAGGCGCCTGCGGCACTTGCTCCCGTCCAGGTGAATGGATTAGAAGGCAGGGCTGTTCTGGCAACATCTACTGCTCCCGGGCCATCAATAGAATATTCATAGTTTCCGGATCCGGAGGTCACTTCGATTGTTATTTCAGCATTGGCCGCAGCCCCAGGTTCACAATCCAGCAATGCGGTTTGCGTCACCAGGAATTCGAGAGGCGTGATAATATCAAAAGGATCGGTTTCCGAGCAACCGTTGAGGTCCCTTACTGTGATGCTCTGGGCCATTCCTGAGCTCAAACCAGAGACCGTATATTGGTTGCTTCCATCAAACACGATATTCTGGAAGGGCCCGCCATTAATGCTTATTTGATAGGGAGCAACTCCAGCCACATCCAGGGTAACCAACACCTGGAATGTTCCTTCTGGCGCACATTCATCCACTATGGACAGGGAGATTTCCGGGCTGCTGTCTAGAAGCACAGTTACGGGATCGCTCTGAATACA